>NZ_CAXLMO010000004.1:0-12116 GCF_964187635.1 Candidatus Seribacter sulfatis
GCCCGCGGCACTTGAAAAGGAACGCATTCCGGGCTCGCCCATTTTGAGCGGGGCGCCGTCATTGCAGCCATATTCAGGGTAGGCCATCAACAGCGCGTTCACATGCCCGGGAATATCAAACTCCGGAACGACCTTGATGTAGCGTTCATGCGCATATGCCACGATTTCCCGCATCTGCACCTGCGTGTAGTAGCCATTGAATTCTTCTTCTTTCGAACGGTCGCCGGGGTAGCCACCGATGCTGGTGAGTTTAGGATACTTCTTGATCTCGGCGCGCCATGCCTCGTCTTCGGTCAGGTGCCAGTGGAAGACGTTCATTTTGTAGAGCGCCATGAGGTCGATGTATTGTTTGATCTTGTCGATCGTCTGTATGTGCCGACAGCTATCCAGCATGAACCCGCGCCATTTGAAGCGGGATGCATCTTCGATCTCGACGAAACCGATACGCAGATCAGAGAAGGCCTCGCGATGGGCTGCATCGTCCTGATGAAAGATGGCGGCAGGCAGCATCTGCTTTAAAGACTGCAAGCCATAGAACACGCCCTGCGCATCCGCCCCGGTGATGTGAATACCTTTCTGATCGACACTGAGACGATAGGCGCCAACCACCTTACCCTCAAAAATGTTGGGGGCCACGCGGAGCTTGATCTCAGATTCCCCTGCTTTTCCTTTACCGACTAAGGTTACCTTCAGCCCTGCGCCTTTACGCAGGTACACCGCAAAGCGCTCTGCATTCGCTTTGAGCTGATCCTCCGATGAGGTTCCACCGGTGATGCTAATTCGTATCTGCTGCTGCAGTGGGTAAAAGCCCTCATGGAGCTCCAGAGATTTGCACCTGGGAATGATGGGAACATCTTCGAATGCGTATATCGCAGGTGGGCAGAAGAATAGAAGAGAAAATATGACTCCTGTGACTAATCGGGGTTTGTAAAAAGCTCTTTTCATTTTTGAGGTATTTTCTTGGCTAGGCTAAACGTCGTAACCACGGCGCGGTGATCAGAGGGGTAAGGCGAAACGACAATGTCGCCGTTCTCTTTGTTTTCACCGATGACCTTTGCGGCGGTTACTTTCACGCCCTTACCTCTGAAATAAACATAATCAATGCGGTCATAGTGGATCGTAGGATCATCGGCTTTCTTGAGAGTCGTCCAGGTGAAGCCGGGCTTTGCCATCTCGTCGGGATGGACCGTGCGATAGGCATCCGTAAATCCTGCCTTGGCCATCGTCAAGGAGGTGGGAAATTCCACCTTCATGGGGTGGCGACCAGCCTTGGCTGCGGCTTCGGTCCAGTCCAGATATGAGGGTTCGTTGAAATCGCCGACGACAAAAATAGGCGCCTCTTGATCGGAAAGAGCATTTATCCGTTTGAAAAGTCGTGCGATGAATCTGGCGCGCGTCTTATTTGCTCCGGCAATCGCTTCGGCTTCGGTATCTATTTTGGGATACACTCTGTAGCCGGCAGTCAGACCCAAGAGCTGGAAGGGCTGGTACGGCCCGTGGGGCAGGTGTAGATTGAAGACGTAGGCTTCCTGGCCTGAAGGCAGCTTGACCTTCATGCCGTCGGAATTCCTTTTGGCACTATCAGGTAACTCCTCGACAATTTCGTAACGCGTGATGAAGGGACCGCTATGATTCCAACCCAGCAAATTCGCCAGTTTCGGGACATTATTGCCGATCTCCTGCAGACCCACGATATCTGCCTTCGCCAGCTCGATCATCTTGGCCGATTGGGACAAGGGTTGCCCACGCTTCGTTCCGCCATGTAAAGCATTGTAAGTCATCACCCGAACGGTGCTTTCTTGAACCAGCTTGTCCTCTGCTTTCAGCCCAGTGGTGAAGCTAGCCGCTAGTCCGAGTAGTAAGAATCTTGGAATGCTCATAAAAAAACTTCTTTCTTATTTGGTTTTATTTCCGGTCCCATGCATTGGCTGCGCGGGGTTCATAGGATGGATGGGCATCCTTGTTAGGCAGCATATCGACCACATCCTGAAATTTTTGCAGGGCCTTTTGGTGCAGTACCAGCTCGCTGCCGATCAGGTTGCTTTCCTCCCAAGGATCGCTCTTTAAGTCATGCAAGCGGATGATCTTTTTTTCATTGGATACCCAAGCCTTGAAGCGTTTATCCCGAATCACCCGGGTAGAAAATTTCTTCGTTGGCCGGATCCCATCTTTGGTTAATTTCGCGGAACCGTAACCCAACGCCATGATCCACTTGCGCTCCGTATCCTTGGTTTTCCCAAGCAGGTATGGTGCAATCGAGGACCCATCGACTACGAGATCTCTGGGTAACTGCCCACCACCCAGTTCCACAAAAGTGGGCATCATGTCAGAAAAATCAGTGAGGGCTTTGCTCTCCACTCCGGCAGGGACAAGACCGGGGCAATTGACGATAAAGGGAGCACATACTCCGGCTTCTTTTTCTGTTCCCTTGGACCCGACGACCTCTCGGCCGTTGCGCCTACCAATGACACCACGGGGAGGAGGAGCCGACCCATTGTCGGTGGTAAAGATGACAATCGTACGGTCACGGATACCGAGGTCATCGATTTCTTTGACTAATTGACCGACCATTTTATCAATGTATCGAACCATCGCTTTGTGCCGATCGAGGACACTTTTTGCATCAGGTTCATCCGGGGTGTGAGCCACAGGCGTATGCGGTTGGGCCATCGGAAAGTACATACACATGGGTTGCTCTTTGTTTTTTCGCATAAACTGAATCAGGTGCTCGGTGTATAGGTCTGGACCGTACTTACCCTTGTAGGTCTTGGATCCTTCTTTGGTATGAATGTACGGGTCCCAATAGCGCCTGGTTGATTTTTTCGCATGCTCTTCGTCCGGGGATGACTCCGCACCCGTCCACATCGCCCAGTCATCAAAGCCGTGCTTTTTCATGGCCTCTGGCTCGATCCGGAAATCGTTGATCTGCCACTTTCCGGCCGCGGCGGTGGCATAGCCCAAGTCTTTCATCAAGCGGGCAAAGGTGGTGTTTTCCTTTTTCTTCCAGTCAAAGTATCCCACGCCCCAGCGTGGTACATCCCAATGGTTGGCCCAACCGGTGCGCCATGGATATTTACCCGTCAGCAGGGTTGTGCGCGAGGGTGTGCATGCCGGCATAGAGTATGCATTATTAAACTTCATCCCACCAGCGGCGAGTGCGTCGATACTCGGGGTCTCAATATCCTCGGCTCCGTAGCAACTGATCCACTCCTTGCCCAGATCATCCGCCATGATGTAGAGAATATTTGGCTTCGTCTTGGTGGTTTCCGCAAACGCGAATAGAGAGCCAACACATAAAAAGTAGGCAGAGAGGAAGGTACGAATAATCATATTGGTTATTAGGGCGTTTTGCATGGTAGGTTTTTTATTTTGAAGGCTGGTGTAAATTTTGGGGCTAATACCGCGGCACCGATTTCGGTGCGGCAGGTCCGTTGGATTTGATTCTGTTGTAAAGGCTCTTCATGCGGTCAATGATATCCTTGCTCTCCACCAGTTCGGAGCCTTTGAGCTCTCGCTCCTTTGGCAATTTACGTGCATCGATAAGTTTTTCGCTCTTGATGAGATAGCGCCACTCGCCATCGAAGATCGATTCGCCCTGGGGTAATCCCTGGTGGACCCATCGCCGCGGTGGTCCATCCTTCCCATGGATTTGATTAACAATACTGCGCCCGTCGGTCTCGACTCTGTGTTTTGTGGCAGTCAGTTCGCAAAAGGTCTCGAATAGATCGACCACATCAACCAATTCCTGATTAACGCCTCCGGCAGGAATCGATTTTGGACCCCAGACGATAAACGGCACATGAGATCCCGCATCATTCAGGTCAGCCTTTGCGCCATCGACATTGCCTTTGAGTGTATGACGGGTGTGCTGGTTCTCACCTGGCTGCCCAAAACGGGGATTCTTATAAAGAGCATTGTTACGATAGCTCACCTGTAAACCATTGTCGCCCATGAAGAAGACATAGGTGTTGTCCTTAATGCCGAGTTCATTGACGCTCTTGAGGATTCTGCCGACAAGGGTGTCCATATATTCGATCATGTTACCCATCGTGGCTTCTCGATTCAGTGCTCGGTCCTGCGGTGTCTGGACTAACGGCCAGTGGGGCAGCAGCTCATTGTGGACAATGAAGAAAGGCTTTTGGACTTGGGTCGCCTCAGTCATCTTCTCAATCACATAATCGGCCAGTACATCCGGGCCGAATTGTTTCTCCAATCCATCCAAGACTTTTCCGTCTCGATTGAATGTAGGATTCCAGTGCCGTCCGGTCTTCTTGCCGTTCCGCCAAATCTGCCAGATACACCATGAGTCAAAACCGGCTTCTCGGATATGATTCGGCCAATGCTCCAAAGTTGCCAACTGCCACTTACCGGTCACTGCGGTCATGTAGCCATTCTTTTGGATCTGCTGCCCAAAGGTTGGCATCTTCCTGAAGTCAACCTTCTGTTTTGTTCCCTTGTGGACCGGAAGTATATCGGTGTGCTTATGCCGAAAGGTATAGGTTCCCGTATGCAGACTTACCCGGGATGGTGTGCAGATGGAACTGGTGTACATGCTTTGAAACCGAAGTCCCTCTTTTGCCATTTGATTCAGATGCGGTGTTTTGAAATCCAAACCACCATAGGCCCCAAGTCCTTCGTAACCAATATCGTCAGCGAAAATGAGTACGACATTAGGTTTGTCAGTTGTGGCCGCCACCGAAAACCGGGCCATCAATACTAATGACAAAGAAAATATAGTGATGCGGTTCACAACCTCATTCTTATTTCTAAAGCTTCTGCTTATCGGCAAGCAGTCTTGCCTTCAGTTTGGTATAATCCACATCCTGCACAACGATGCCTTCATCCATGGCCATAACTGCGGCGGTGCCGGCGCTCTGCCCTAGAATCATGAAGACCGGCTCCATGCGGATTGAACCGTAGGCGACATGTGAAGCCGACAGACAAAGGGGCACAAGCAAATTGCTGCATTCGTCCTCCTTTGGGACGAGCGAGCGATACGAAACGGGATAAGGCCTCACATGGTGTCCAAAACCGCCCTCGTTGCGAACCGTGATTACACCGTTTTCCTGTACAACGACGCGTTGGCAGAAATGAGAGTCCATCGCATAGGAGGCAATGCCCACCGAGTCCTTGACCATGCGCTTGTTTTCGCAATTGGCTTGAACCATCACATAATCTGAGACCATGCGTCGTCCCTCCCGCACATAGAGGTGATGTGGCCAATGACCGCTCCCCTTGAATTCCCCCGGGGGAAGCCCCCATTGATTAACCCGCGATTGCAAATTCTTTGGCACCTGTTCGTCGTTGGCCAGGAAGTACATGAGTCCTTGCTGGTAGTTGACATGGTCCTGAAAGATCCTCTCCCGCAGTTCATACAACTCGGGCAACGGAACCGGCAGACCACGGCGCGGCGGAGGCAGAGTAGAAAAATTCTCCGGCGAATAGGTGCCATCGGGCCAACGATGACATCCACCCACATAATCGCTGGAGAAGCTCCCGGCGTTATTACTGTCCCCGTTGCGCATTTGCACAGGGCCATCGGTCATCGGCTTGGTAGCGTAATGCAGAGTCCATCTGGGTTGCGGGTCAAAGTCCAGGAACCGAGCCAGCAGGGCATAGCGACCCGCATCATAGTTATTAGGTTTTGGAAAAGCGATCTTGTCGCGTGCTTTCGTCAAATGCATTCGGAAGTTGTAGGCCTGGACGCGATAATCCCCATCGCCCGGTTTACCGTAGGGTTCTGATGAGATCTCCGGAAGCAGTCCGGACGTCGGATCACCAGGCTTGACATAAGGACTGATGGGCAATCCACAGAACTGGTATATCCCCTTCCACGACACCAGCTGCCATTGCCCTGCCAGTGATTCCTTGTAGGCACTCCGCGGTTCGCGACCGACGGTGTAAGAGACATTGGCGGCAGCCAAAAGATCGCCCTCATAGGTTCCGTCCACGAACATCTTTGCCGTGATCGCCTCACCCGTCTCGAGGGTGATCGAGACCAGCTTACCATCTTCTGTCACAACCCTCGTGAGGAAGCGATCCAGCAGGACTTCAACGCCGGCTTCCGAAAGCATCTTTAGAAATGTCCTCTCGGCCACGGAGGGTTTTAAGGGACGGGCACGGGCAAAAAACTCTTGGGCAATCCCACCGATCGTACGCCTGGCACCCCAATCGACCGCCGTTAGACCTCCGGAGGTCAGTCCACCTACAAATCCGTTGTTCGAGACCAGGACAGCCCGTTTTCCCATGCGTGCTGCCTGAAGCGTCGCAGCAAAACTTGCCGGTGTGCCGCCGTAGGCAACGAGATCGCACTCAATTTGCTTCGGCTTCCCGGGTTCGACCTGTTGATAGTAATAGAGACCGTCAGCATACGATTCAGGGCACAGGCTACATATCATCAATCCTGCCAATAGTCTAAGTTTTCGATGCTTCATATATCTTATCTAATTATTCTAATTGAGATTATAGTTAGTTTAATTGCGAGGCATTAAGTTATTTAGCTACGGTGAAGGTCGCCACTACCGCACGGTGGTCGGAGGGATAAGGAGTAACAACAAGGTCGGCATTCTCTACGTTTTCTCCGAGGATCTTTACATCTTCTAATTCTAAGCCTTTGCCCTTAAAATAGACAAAATCGATGCGGTCATGATGAGTACGGGGATCACCAACTTTGTAAGCAGGGGACCAGGTGATGCCCGGGTTTTTCATCTCGTCCGGATAGATCTTCCGGTACGAATCACTAAAGCCAGCCTTGGCCAATTCCGTGGAAGTTGGGTATGCGACTTTGATTGGATGGCGACCCACCTTGGCGGCGGCATCCGTCCAGTCCAAATGGGAAGGCTCATTAAAATCCCCCACCACAAAAACGGGTGCCTGTTTGTCGGGTATGAACTTTACCTGCTTAAGTACTTTTACAATTTCTGCACCCCTTGCCTTTTTTGCCCATTCAATGGCCTCAGTCTCGGTCTTGATGAAAGTGATATTATTGGTGTGCTTGTGCCACTTTGGGCGGATTTTCAGAAGCTGATAAGGTTGGTAGGGATGGGAGGATAGATGAACATTAAAAACATACGCATGACTACCCGAATCCAGTTTTACTTTTACTCCTTTGTAGAGTGAGTCAACGATTTCATAACGGGTCAAAATATTGGAACCTTTGCCCATGTCATGATTCCATCCAAGCAACTTGGCCAGATCCTCCAAGGTGTCTCCCTTGGGGGAACGGGTTTCCTGAATACCGACAATATCGGCCTTGGCCAATCGGATCACCTTAGCAGTTTGTGAAAGAGGTTGTTTGAGCAACACCAGCCCACCCCGGTGGATATTGTAGGACATCACCCTTAACGTGGACTCTTCAGCTTGCCCCAGGAAAGAACTGGCTAGAAATAAAATAAACAGAAAAACGGTTCTAATAAGAATTGGGTAAATTTGATTTTTCATAATTTAGTCGACCTCCGAGATTTCTAATTCACACCAAACCCATGGGTGGTCGGATAAACACCCATTCGATTTTACATTATCCTTATTTTGATTCTTGGGTCCCCAATCCCGACCTTTTTCAAGGAGCTTAATCGAAGTCTTGGACCTGTAGAGGATATGATCGATTGATTTCTCCTGGGTTGCATTTGCCATCTTAGTCTCTTCCGAAAAAGACCGCATGACCAACCCATCGGTCCATTCATTAAAGTCTCCGCCTACAATTACATCATAAGACTTCTTTTCTGCATTTATATGATCTGCCAGCGCTTTTTGTTTGGAACCCTCCCACGCAGAAAGTTCAGTAGGTTGGCGCTTATGATGAGCGAAACCCGGTAAGTGAAGACTGTACAATGCTAACTTTCGCCCATTAATTTCAGTCTCTACCCGAAAGGCACTGGCCCGAGCCCATCCGCTACCTTCTGGCAAGAAATCCTTGCCTTCCGTAAGTGGAGTACGACTAAGAACGGACTTGAACTTTCCTCCGTAGTTTCCGGTTACATCCCCCCAGTTGGGAGCCTTGTGATTCGCGGAGGAAACCATTCCCACTCGTACATGACCCAGACCGAGAGCATCTCCCAATCGATGCGACCAATCCTTGACCTTCTTGCCTCGGTTCGCTTTGGGTACTTCGCTGAGTAATACGATGTCTGGATTAAGAGGTTTAAGAACCTCTGCAATTTGTTCAGGTGTGGCCCACTGACCACAAGCTACATTATAAGCCAGAACCCGAAGCTTGGTAATACCACCCTTTTCGGCAAATGTGGGTACCACAGCAATGAGAGCGACTAAAGCAAACCAAGAAATGGTTGATCCGGCTACTCTTCTCAAAAAGAGGAATCTTTTGGATAATAACATTTTCATATTTTTAAGTTGAAAATTATTTCACAATCACTGCTTTTGATAAACAAGTCAGGAAAGTTTGGGAGAATATAATGAGTACCTTACAGCAAAGTAAATTTACAGGAGGAATGGAATTAGGGAAGGGGAGACTAATTCAAACACTAACAAATTTACTCAAAAACAAACACCCTGTATTGCGTATTTCTTATGTTGATTTGCGACAAAATAGACTCCAAGGGAACTTTCACAGACAGAGCCAAACAAGAAGTTAATTGAACTTCAACCGTATCCGTTTAGCGTTTTTTAATACAAAACTAAATACAGCCACAGTCCCACCACCAATTCAAAAACGGAGGTAAATAGAGAAATAGAAAAATAAAAGTGCCAGCATCTTATTACTTTTCACACTGATACTGGAGAACGCCTACTTGATTTTCTTCACACTGAACCATATTTCCGTTCCATCGCCAAGACGGAGATATTCTTTTTGAGGGGATACTGGCCAATTAGAAATAACCTCGCAAATTTCATCATACTTTTTGAATACATCCTGCACTTTCTCTATCTTGGAAGGAAAAAAATCTGCAAACCAACCATCCTCACCGATTTCAATCGATGAACCATGAAATTGAGAAATCATTGGCTCACCTGTTTCGTTATTTTTAACTCCGGCATATCCTGTTCCATTATATTCAAACTGATAAGGCCCGATCGACTGCAGGCAGATTTTCGAGGTGGATGAAAAGGAATCAGGGGACAATTGGACGAAGGTTATAGGGCCCTTATCTTCAACTTCTACTAAAGCTCCGATGTCTTCAAAAGTAATATCCTCGTGACCCCATGCATCGATGAGGGCAACTCCTTCCATATCGCTAAAACTTGTTTTGATATCATTAAACTCCGCGTAATACCCCGGGCCAATAAATGAATACCAGATCCAGAACACGGGCACACCTAGAAAGATAAGCAATGCCCCTATGCTTACACCCAACTTCTTTATTATAAGTGTGCTGTGCGTAGTATCTTTCTCCATATCTCCCTATTTCTTAATCCTTTTATTTACTGTATTACCTTAGATGAAAGATAAACATGAGGAAGCCCTCTTTAACTCATCAATAATTACTTTGGCTCCCTTTGCTGTTAGTTAATGAAGCGCACCCTTAGTGCCTTAGTTGCGAGAGCTTCCAGGTCTTATCGGTATGAACCTTCTTGCCTTTGCCATAGATTATACGAACTCGGGCAGTAGGATCGTCAACGGTGGTGTCGAAATCAATGGTGGCAAAGCTCAAGTCTTTACCATTTGTAATTCCGGAAGACATGATCTCGATCATAGGGTACCCTACTCGATCGGACTCGTGGTGCTGCCAGACCAAGGATTGGTGCATGTCCCCACCGATATACATAACTCCCGAGATCTTGTGTTTTTTGATGGCATCAAAAAGACGGTGGCGGGAAAAGGTAAAAATGCGCCATCCATCCACTTTACTGTGATGGAGCACACTACCGGAGGCAATGATCTTAAACTTCGCCTTGGAGTTTTTCAGTCCGCTCAAAAGCCATTCAAATTGAGCATCACCCAGCATGCGTTTTTCATCATTATCTGGTAATTCATTGGGCGATCGATGGTAGCGGCCATCGACCACAAAAAACTCAACATCGCCCCGGGAGAATTTAAAAAAGGCACCTGGGGTATCGGGAGTTCCGGATGCTGGGTTGGGCCAAGCCTGCTTCCAGCCAGCCAAAGAAAATTCTTTTCCTTCGGCGGTACCATCCGAATTATTGGGT
Organism: Candidatus Seribacter sulfatis; assembly: GCF_964187635.1. Classification (NCBI taxonomy): domain Bacteria; kingdom Pseudomonadati; phylum Verrucomicrobiota; class Opitutia; order Opitutales; family Candidatus Seribacteraceae; genus Candidatus Seribacter; species Candidatus Seribacter sulfatis. The sequence continues at coordinate 10,105 of NZ_CAXLMO010000004.1, forward strand.
CCGTAATCATGATCGTCCCAGATCGCATAAGTGGGCACCTGACGAAGTACATTGGCAAATTCCTTCTTACGACGGTACGCCAAATGGTGTTGCAACTGTATCGTAGGATCGGTGGTATCGGCATAATGGGTATCGCCCACAGTGAGGTGTAGGTCCGGTTGCTCCTCAAGGAGAAGATTCCAGGACCGTTGTGCCCTTTTGATATGCATACAGGAAGTAATGGCCATTCTGAATGCAGTGGATGTGCCCTCAACGGGTGCAGTCTTCAATGATCCTTTCCACTTTGGGTCAGCCCTTCCATCAATCGAAACCTGGTACTGGTAACGGGTATCGGGTGACAGACCATTCATGGTCGATTTGAATATCTGCCCAGGGACCTTTGCTGCCTGATTGGATAGGGCCGTGAGTTTGCCCGCCTTATTGTCCTTTTTGAATGAACCTTCCGCACGGTAGCTGAAAGTACACTTGGACTTGGATGGCGCATACATCCATAGGGTTACTTGATTGGCCCGAACATCACCTGTGATTGGGCCCGCAATTTCAGGTATGGCATGGGCAAAAGAAATGGGCAGAAGAAGAAAAGCGATCAGTAGTTTTGGGCTCATAAATTTCGTGTTTTGGCTGATTAATTAATTTTGAGTGCGGCGATGAGGTATGCAGTGGCGTCTTTGTGTTTTACCCTTTTTGCACCCGTGTAGACCAGTTCACAACTCAAACCGAGTTCCTCGCTGCGCTCCTGAAGTTTCAGTCCGAAGTTGGCAGTGTGGGTGGGGTCTTTCTGAGGTTTCCCAATCGCTGGTGCCGGACCCTTGTAGTAAAGATAAACCGGTGGATCGTCTGAACTGACCAGGGCGTAAGGAGAGTATTCCTGTATCCAGGGCAGGATGTTTTTCCGCTCGGCTAGGAACTGGTCAAAACTCTTCATACCGAATGCATGCCCACCATACTTGCTGTTTGGCGTCCATGCCTTCAACTGTTTCGGGTCGAGGCTGGTTTGAGCGTTATTGACTGCGGCACAATAGAGCCGGGTAGATTCCCGGGCGATAGAATCCTTACTTTTAGAATCGGCTAAATCGTCATGGTAAAGCAACCACAGGCTGGAACAGGCACCTGCGGAACTCCCCGAAGCTGCAATACGGGTTTTATCAATATTCCATTCCTTTGCCTTACTCCTAACAAACTGGAGGGCACGGGCCGCATCATACAAGGGAGCTCGGACTGGAGGCTGAAGCTCCGAGTTGCTTTTGATCAAGCGATAGTTGATCGCTACCACAGATATACCCGCATTCAACAAGGCAGGAGCATCGACAAAACGACTGAGCCTCTCCTTGCTTCCATTTTTCCACCCTCCTCCATGAATAACAAATGCAAGAGGAGTTGGCTTTTCTGATTTTGCTTTCCAGAAATCGATAACATTGCGCTCATGTGGACCATAAGCAACCTCGCTCAATGTGGGTTTAGGTATGGAATCCGCGTATTGTTCTTTCTGGGAAACCTTTCCTGTGCGTAGAGCTTTGGGAGGCTTTGCATCCGTGGGCAAAGTGACCATGGACATCATACATAGGATGAGAATGCCTAAGGTTTTTGGCGGTTTTTTTGGTATAACAGGAGTCTCGATGACCGTCTTCGGTTCCTCAGCACTGCACACCGAGGTGATCAGAGCAGTAATGAGTAGTGCATTATAGATTTTCATTATTTCCATGCTTTAAGGCTTTCGAGATTAGCTGAGGAGTTGATCAGCCCAATTCTCCCACTGGCAACTGCTGGCAAGGCGTAGCTTTCGATCAGGATTTCATCAAGATAGAATTCCATCAGAGAACCTTTGAGGAGTAAGCGAAAGCACGCTGGGTTTGTGAACGACATCTCTCGGTCTACGCGTTTCAGATCCGGATGCTTGCTCCTTTTGGGCTCCTCAATTTTCAAAACGGTTCCGTCCGCCGACATGGAGCTGAGCTCGGCCACGCCCGCATGATCCACAAGCACGCCGGCTCCCTGATTGTTCACACACTCAA
>NZ_CAXLMO010000005.1:0-4282 GCF_964187635.1 Candidatus Seribacter sulfatis
CCACTACCACAACCAAGGCAAAAACTTCCGGAGCCAAACCTGTTTCGCCTAAGCGAAAAGCGGCAGCATCCAAGTCGACGACCACTGGATCTAAAAAATCTCCTGCGAAGCCAAAAACGGCGGCATCCAAATCGACTACCAAAGCCAAGCCAAAGCCGAGAGCAAAACCAAAAGCAAAACCGACTGCTCGGGCGAAAGCCACCTCCAATGCAAAAAAAGCAACGGCTTCGAAGCCTAAGCCCAAGACGCCGAAGAAATGATGGAAAATGCAATAGCTTGGATTTTAATTTTCCCGTTATTCGGATCGGTAGCCTGTGCAATTTTGGGAATGGGGAACAAGAAAATTTGTTATCCGATAGCAGTTCTTTCCATGGCGGGTTCGCTCTGGGCAGGGATTGAAGCCTTAAGGCAGGTCATTGCCTCTGAGGAACACACCATTTCCTACATATTTGGCGGATGGACGCTCGATCAATACCCACGGGGAGTCGGTATCGAATTTTATGCAGATATTTTAGGAATACTAATCACATTGGTAGTTCTGGGTGTTGGGTTAATCGTGGCCATTTATTCAAAATTACCGGTTCAGGAGGAGACTCCTGGAAAAGAGCCTCTCTTTTACACCCTCTTTTTACTCCAGATTACCGGATTGGCGGGGATATGTTTAACGGGAGACGCGTTTAATTTATATGTCCTGATCGAGGTGGCTGCGCTGACTGGATATGGTTTAATTGCAATGGGTTCAAACCGGGCAGCTGCGGCCACATTTAATTATGTCATGCTCGGAACGATAGGAGCTTCACTCTATCTCCTTGGGGTGGGGTACATATATATCAAAACTGGTACCCTCAACATGATTGGGATACAGCAGGCAATTGAAGCAAATGGATTGGCCGACTCGGCTACTATGCAAGTTGCCTTTGTTTTAGTCGGGATTGGAATTCTTATAAAAATGGCCTTTTTTCCCTTCCATGCCTGGTTGCCTAACGCGTATTGCAACGCACCCACAACGACTTCCTGCCTGCTTGCCCCTTTGGTCACGAAGGTGATGATTTATGTGATGATTCGAATGGTGTTGTCTGTTTTCGGAGTCGAATTTTCTTTTGAATCCACTATGTGGGTTGATGTTATGCCTTGGTTGGTGGTTGTGGCGATCTTATGTGCCGCCGTAATGGCACTGGCTCAGCGGGAAATTAAACGAATGCTTGCCTATTTGATTGTGGCCGAGGTTGGCTACATGGTCGGGGGGATATGGATTTATAACTACTACGGATTTATCGGTTCGATCTTTCACATCATTAGTGATGCTTGCATGACGCTGTGTCTGTTTCTTGGTGCCGGGCTCATTTTAAGAAAGGCGAAGACGACAAAATTTGATGGATTGCGCGGTTTATTTGGAAAGATGCCCTTAACAATGACCGGCTTTTTTATCGGAGGGTTCTCAATTATTGGACTGCCTCCGACCTGTGGATTTTTCAGTAAGTGGTACCTAATAACCGGAGGCATGGTATCTCAGCGATGGGAGTATATGGTCGTGCTTATGTTCTCGACCATGGTAATGGTGGTATTATTTTTCCGATTAATAGAGAGAATCCATCTTGCTGTAACAGAAAGTGGAGAGAATTTGGGACATGGGCACGGTGATCTTGGACTAAATGCTGAACAGACCCGTTTTGATGAAGGACCATTATCTATGCTTATTCCTTTATTGGTTTCTGCGACCATTGTGATTGTAGTGGGGATCTACAATCAGGACGTTGTTTCTTTAATTGAGATTTTTCTGAGTGATTATAATTTACCGCGGGGGACTGGACATTAAATGAGTGCACCAGAAGTAACCGTTATTGAGGATATTCGTCCATTAATTGCATTGGTCGCCCCTTTAATTGGATTGATTGGAATTGTGTGGGCGGGCGAAAAAAGAAGAAATCTACGGGAGACCTTCACTTTTCTAGCTGCTATTGTTCAGGCGTCTGCTGTCTTATCTATGGTACCCTTATTGTTGGGTGGTGGAATTATTGAATTTCATATTTGGCAAATTTTTACGAATGTTCCCTTACTTCTTCGAGTGGATGGATTTGGATTGCTCTTTGCCTGTGTTGCCTCGCTTCTTTGGATTGCCACTACGGTCTATGCCATTGGGTATATGCGCGGACTGCATGAACATGCACAGACGAGATTCTATTCATTCTTTGCAATTTCATTATCGGCTACAATGGGGGTCGCATTCTCGGCCAACTTACTCACCATTTATTTCTTTTACGAAATGCTCTCGGTCTCGACTTTTCCGCTTGTTACTCACATGCAGGACAAGGAGGCTCGAACCGGTGGCCGGACTTATCTTGGGTATTTACTTTTTACCTCTCTTTGCCTGCTCCTTCCCGCCTTGAGTTGGTGTTATGTTTGGCTAGACGGTGGAACTGTAACAATGGACTTCCTTGCTGATACCGGGAAAGTGGGAGAATTCAGTCAGACCACTCAAATCATTCTTCTTGCTCTTTTTACCTTTGGCTTTGCTAAGGCTGGATTAATGCCGCTCCATTCATGGTTGCCGGGTGCGATGGTCGCGCCCACACCGGTTTCCGCATTACTGCATGCCGTAGCGGTGGTCAAGGTGGGTGTCTTCTGTGTTATTCGAGTATATTCTGATATTTTTGGAACTGAAGTCCTGCGTGAACTGGACGGGGAAGACTGGCTGATCGGAATTGCCTGTGCCACGATTTTGATTTCCTCACTGATCGCACTTTCGCAGGATAACTTGAAACGTCGTCTGGCATTTTCCACAATTGGCCAGCTCGGCTATGTGGTGTTGGGGGCTACTCTGGCTACGGATATGGGAATTGGAGGTTCAGTCCTTCATATCGCCATGCATGCCTGTGGTAAAATTACCCTGTTCTTTTGTGCGGGTGCGATATTTGTAGCCTCGGGGAAGAAGTATGTCAGTCAATTGCGTGGTCTTGGACGAAGGATGCCTATCACGATGGGAGCGTTTATGATCGGATCCCTGAGCGTGATTGGACTGCCGCCGCTGGGAGGATTTGTGAGTAAGTGGTACATTGCCCTGGGAGCTCTGGATAGAGATGCAATCTGGGTGGTGGGCGTTTTACTGGTAAGTTCTCTGCTCAATGTTTTTTATTTGCTGCCGGTGGCAGTGACTGCGTTCTTCCGCACGGATGAAACGGAAGAAAATCCCGGAATACAGGAAGCCCCGATGGCCTGTGTGGTGCCTTTAGCCCTGACCGCACTGGGATGCTTCGTACTCTTTTTTCTCTCCGACCCACTCTTGCGGCTGGTCAAAATAATTGAATAATTTTGAATCTGAAAGATGAGTAACCCAAAACAGAATTTAGACGAACCGAAGAGATGGTTGGATGAACCACAAAATGTACGGAAGATCATCCGTGGATTTTATTGGCTTTGTGGCTTGGTGGTGGTAGCCGACCTTGTCTTCACTGTCGGTTGGCACAAGCATGCTGCTTTTGCGGAAGAGTTCAGCCTGCGTTCCCTGGAAACCTTACCGGCGTTTTATGGTATTTATGGATTTCTGGCCTGCGTTGCTCTGGTCTATGTTTCCAAACTGATGAGGGACTGGAAGGGAAAAAAGACACTGATGAGAGACGAGGATTATTGGGATAAATAACATGAATACTCTCGCGATAACCATGGAAATTGGGACACATCCCGCAACTGCTTTGATATTGGGAGGCCTCGCCGCCGCCGTTCTTCGTGGTCGCTTTGCTTCCATGGCGTTGGTACTCGCTCCCATTTTGGGATTTTGGCATATTTACACATTGGAGTTGGGAAGCACGTCAAACTTGGCTCTTTTCGGCTATGATATTATTGGTGTAGCGGTTGATCAACAGGCCAAGCTTTTTGGTTACCTTTTTCATTTGGCGGCTCTGGTGGCCGGAATTTATTCCTTTCACCTCCGTGATCCGTGGCAGATCTCAATGGCTTTACTTTATGCTGCCACTGCGGTGGGAGTTGCTTTTGCCGGGGACATGCTTTCTCTCTTTCTTTGGTGGGAAGGGCTGGCGATCACCTCTGTCTTTCAGATCTGGGGTCGCAAGACGAAGCAGGCGGAGGAGTCCGGATTTCGATACCTCTTTTTTCATGTTTCTTCGGGTCTGCTTTTGCTCGCCGGTATTCTTCTGCGTTACCACGGGGAAGGGGCGTCGGCATTTTCTCTGGAACCACTGACTCAGGCACTGGAGGCGGGAGATTTCGGAGCATGGCTGATTTTATTGGCGATTGGGATAAAGGCAGCATTCCCTGGGTTACATGT
>NZ_CAXLMO010000006.1:0-52399 GCF_964187635.1 Candidatus Seribacter sulfatis
AAAATTTGGGGGCTACTATCATTAGAGGTTTGGATGCAGGAATTCCATGATAAAGCTAGTGAATACAAAAAACAACTAACACAAGAAAGATTAACTTAATGAAAACACTGATAACAGGAGGACTTGGTCAAATTGGTTCACATATTGCTGAAATGATGCTGGAACGGGGAGATAAAGTATTAGTCATCGATAATTTGGCAACGGGTCGCAGAGAACACCTAGCGGAACACCAAAACCTTAACGTTGTAATTGGAAGTATTGCAGATAACGATTTGGTCAAAAAATGTTTTGTTGATTTTAAACCTGATTCGGTTGTTCATACTGCAGCATCCTACAAAGATCCCAATGACTGGTATAACGATTCGCTTACTAATTGCGTCGGAGGTTCGAATGTAATTCAGGCTGCAAAAGAGCACGATGTGAAGCGATTCGTGTATTTCCAAACATCACTGTGTTATGGCTTAAAACCATTGGAGCAACCGATTACGCTAAGTCATCCTAAGTTTCCTGCTTCAACAAGCTATGCCATAACGAAAACAGCTAATGAAGATTTCCTTGAGATCTCAGGTCTAGATTTTGTGACATTTCGTCTGGCAAATGTTGTTGGTCCAAGAAACGTAGCCGGCCCATTACCAATTTTTTATCAAAGGCTCAAAGATGGAAAACAGTGTTTCGTTACAAAATCTAGACGAGATTTTGTTTTTGTAAAAGATCTTGCTCGGGTCGTTTTAAAAGCTTGTGACGGTGTTGGGCACGGAGCATATCATTTTTCTTCTGGTTCTGATGTTGCAATTGAGGAACTTTATAATGCAGTGGTAAAGGCCATGTCCTTTTCAGAATTCCCTCAACCTGAAATTAAAGAGCTTGGTGCCGATGATGTGGTTTCTATATTGTTGGATCCTTCAAGAACTTTTGAGGATTTCGGTGAATTTGAATTTACACCAATTGAGGAAACTGTAGCACAAGCAATCGAATATTTTGAGGAACACGGAACCTTGGGTGAATACACCCATTTGAGGCTTAAGGATGAAAAGAAATGAATTATAGAATTTTAATTACTGGCGGTGCAGGTTGCTTAGGGTCAAACTTAATCGAGCATTATTTTCCCAAAGGATGTGACATCAAAGTAATTGATAATTTTGCAACAGGTAAAAAAGAAGTAGTACCCGAACAGGACCGTTTAAGCGTGATTGAAGGTTCTATTGATGATTCTGCTTTAGTTGAAAAAACTTTTGCAGATTTTCGACCTGATTATGTCATTCATAGTGCTGCATCATACAAAGACCCTAGTGATTGGAGCGAAGATGCTAAAACAAACATCTTGGGCACTATTAATATCGTCAAAGCCGCGGAGAAATACGGAGTAAAGCGTTTGATCAATTTTCAAACCGCTCTATGTTATGGAAGACCTAACACAGTTCCCATACCGGTTGATCACACAACAAATCCATTTACTAGTTACGGGGTTTCAAAGACTGCGGGAGAATCATATTTGATTCAGGCAGATTTACCAACCATCTCATTTAGGTTAGCAAATATATGTGGCCCTCGTTTGGCAATTGGACCAATACCCACCTTCTACAAACGCTTAAAAGCGGGACAAAATTGTTTTTGTAGCGAAACAGTCCGTGATTTTTTGGATATGAGCGATTTCTTGAACCTTATGGATTTAGCAATTCAAGAAAAAGCACCGAGTGGAGTCTTTAATGTTTCTACTGGCGTGGGAAATACGATCCATGATGTATTTTCCGTTGTCAGTTCATACCTTAATATTGAAGTTCCTGAAGTTCCTGTTGTGCCTGCAGGAGATGATGATGTCGCCGAAGTTGTTTTGGATCCTGTAGAAACCGAAAAAGCGTTTAATTGGAAAGCGAATGTTAATTTTGAAGAGACGATTAATAATCAACTTCAATGGTATGATAAATATGGAATTAATGATATCTTCAGCCATCTTGCAGACCCAACTGTTTCATCTTAATAATAGAAAGATATTAGATTATGTCAGATACAACTACTCTTAAAAACGCCAAGATTTTAATAGTTGGAGGTGCAGGTTTTGTAGGGTGTAATTTGTGCCGTCACATTCTTGATAAACATGATCCCAAAGAAATTTGGATTATTGACAACTTGCTCTCTTCAGAGATATCAAATGTACCTGAGGATTCTAAAGTTAACTTTATTTTTGGCTCTGTTGCAGATGATAGAGTATTGGCAAAATTACCCGATGATTTAGAATTGGTTTTTCATCTTGCATGCTACCATGGGAACCAATCCTCAATTGCAGACCCCATTGCTGACCACGATAATAATACCATTACATCCTTAAAGCTTTTTGATCACTTAAAAGAAAGTAAGAATTTAAAGAAAATTGTATATGCCGCAGCAGGTTGTGCAGTGGCAGAGAAAACATTTGAAGATCCAACAGCAACATCTGAGGATGCTCCGGTTTCCCTTTTTCATGACAGTCCTTATTCAATTTCAAAACTCGTGGGTGAAATGTATGGTAATTACTTTTGGAATCGTCATGGATTGCCATTTGTTAAGGCCCGTTTTCAAAATGTTTACGGGCCAAGAGAAATTCTAGGAGCCGGAAGTTGGCGGGGAACACCTCACACCGTGTGGCGAAATGTTATTCCAACCTTTATCTGGAAGTCTTTAAATGAAGAAGCTTTACCATTGGACAACGGAGGCAATGCGAGCAGAGATTTTATTTTTGTTGAAGACATGGCAAAGGGTCTTGTTGGCTGTGCTCAAGAAGGACAGCCAGGCGAAGCTTACAATCTTGCATCCGGAGTGGAAACGACGATTAAAGATCTTGCAACATATATCAACGAGTTAACTGGGAATAAAACTTCAGTTGATTTAAAACCGGCCAGAGACTGGGATCGATCTGGGAAGCGTTTTGGAGCAACTTTAAAATCCAAAGAAAAATTAAATTTCTCAGCAACTGTTTCCATAAAGAATGGACTTGCCAAAACTGTTGATTGGACGAAAAAGAATAGAGAATTAATTAATCAGTCCATAGAAAAACATGAATTTATGATTAATCAATTCTCTTCGTGACCTCATTTTTAAATTGATGCTTTGCATACGTTAATTACCGAAAAGTTATTTGCTCAGTTCTTAGTTATCAGCGATATTGATGCCTTTGCGTGAAAATCTTATTATACTGTAATCGTCCAAAAGATTCCACTGACGCCGATACGATCACAGATCACATAGATTCGTTTTCAAATTTTTCCAAAAATCGTATTACAGTTTGGTCTAGCTTAGCAGGTTTACCAAATGAAGAATTACTTAATACTTTCGATTCGATTATAATACACTATTCGCTTTCATTTCTATATGACTCATTTATCCCTCCTGAATCTCTTTCTAAACTAAGAAAATTTAAAGGACTTAAGATATTATTTATTCAAGATGAATACAGAAGAGTCGATTATATCTGTGAAAAAGTTAAATTTGCAAAAATTCAAGCTATATTCACATGTGCTCCAAGTGCTGTAGCTGAAAAAATTTATCATAAACTTGTTCCTAATATTCAATTAATTACAACGCTTACGGGTTATGTGCCTGAAAAGCTTCTAAAAGTTAAAAGAAAAAGTATTTCTGAGAGAAATATTCATGTTGGCTATCGAGCACGGAGACTTCCATTCTGGTATGGGAAAAAAAGTTATGAGAAATATGAAATTGGAAAGCGATTTCTTGAACATGCAAAAAAGAGTGAATTGACCTGTGACATTTCCTCTGAAGAAAAAGACAGAATTTATGGAAATCGATGGATAAATTTTATTTCAAATTGTAAAGCAACTCTAGGTACTGAAAGTGGTGCAAGTATTATAGATTTTTCTGGGAAAATTGAATATGATTTAAATTGTTGGCAGGCATTTCATCCTTTTTCAGATTTTAATGATGTCCCCGCTAGTCTTTTAGTTGCTGATGGTGAAATAGATTTGCAAGTGATCTCTCCTCGATGTTTTGAAGCTGCAGCACTTGGAACCGTTATGATTCTATACCGTGGTGAATATTCGGGAATATTGAAGCCTGATAGGCATTATCTGGTATTAGAAAAAGATTTTTCGAATATCGATGAAATCATTAGAAAGATAAAGGATGATCAATTACTTGCTGAAACTGCTCAAAATACATACTCTGATTTAATTCAGACGGGTGACTTTTCCTACAAAACTTTCATTAAGAAGTTTGATGATGAAATTCTGGAACTCATTAAAAAGAATAATTATCAAAATCTTGGTAAAGTAACCGAGCTCTCAGAGTCTAGTTTTCTATTTAAAAAGAATGTTAAACCGAGAAGAAGTCGTTTAAAGAATCTTTTATTTTCTTGTAAGAGAATTATTTGGAGAAACCTTCCTCAATCTTTAAAACTTCTATTGGAAGTGACTGTATTAAGAAAAAAAGTTTACCATCATTTATTTTATTAAATCAAGGTTGAGAATTCAATCAGTCGTAACCTAGTTAAACTTGTTTAGAAAATGAAAATTTTGTCAGTTGTTGGTGCAAGACCTCAGTTTATAAAGGCAGCAATGCTATCAAAAGCTTGGGCCGAAAAAGATAATTGTGAAGAAGTGCTGGTTCATACCGGTCAACATTATGACTCGGCAATGTCTGATGTTTTTTTTGCCGAAATGGATATTCCTGAACCAAAATATCACCTCGGAGTGGGATCAGGATTACACGGTGCTCAGACTGGCAAAATGCTTGAGGAGATTGAAAAAGTTCTGCTTGAAGAAAAACCTGATTGGGTAGTTATATATGGCGATACAAACTCAACTCTTTCGGCAGCATTAGCAGCTTCAAAATTACATATCCCACTTGCTCATGTGGAAGCTGGTCTACGCTCTTTTAATCGAAATATGCCAGAAGAGATTAACCGCTTAGTTGCTGATCAATTATCAGCTATTCGCTTCACCCCTACCCAGGAGGCAACCAATCATTTAATTCAGGAAGGTTTTGATAAAGATTCGATTCACCAGGTTGGAGATGTAATGTATGACGCGGTGTTACATTTTGGGGGAGGAGAACCAAAAGATTCGATTCTTGATCAGATTGGAATTGATGGGCCTTTTGTACTGGCAACTATTCACCGGGCAGAGAATACAGACTGTGCCTCTCGCCTTCGGGCAATTATTACGGGTCTACAGGAAGTTCATCAAGATGTTCCTGTAGTCTGGCCAATTCATCCAAGAACTCGAAAAGCATTAAGTGAAATGAATTTAGATTATCAAATTCATATAAGTAATCCAGTTGGTTATTTAGAAATGTTGTATTTGGAAAGAAGGGCATCTCTTATTGTGACTGACTCCGGGGGAGTACAAAAAGAAGCTTATTTTAATAAAACTCCCTGTGTCACGGCTCGAACAGAAACTGAATGGGTTGAATTGGTGGAACAAGGATGGAATCAACTGGCTGATCCCACCGACCCTGGAAGTATTCCCAAATGTGTCCGGGGAGCATTAAGTCAAGATTTGCCCGATTATAATACAAATCTTTATGGGGATGGGCAGTCGGCTAAAAATATGGTTGATATTCTCATTAATCATTAAGTTTTAAATCCTAGTGAGTAGAGCTCGTAATATTCTTTTTTTTGCAAACACAAATCATAATGCTGATTGTGTGGCAGAGCATATTTCTGCGGTTCAGGCACAATCAAAACATAATTGGTTTGTTTTAAATTCACTTCGGAATCGAATGGTAAGTAAATTGGATCTAAATCATTTTGATGCTGTTGGTTTTCATTATTCTATTCACCCTCATGAATCGTATTATTGTTCAAAGGAATTATTTGAGAAGGTTCGTAATTATACCGGCGTTAAATTTCTTTTCTTACAGGATGAGTATGAAAATGTAGATTTAACAAGCTCGGCAATGTTTGATTTGGGAATGGATATTCTGTTCACAGTCGTACGTCCTGAATTACATTATGTATCATATGACCATCCAGGGTTGGCACAGATGAAAAGGGTCACTGTTATGGCTGGGTACGCTCCAGATCCAGAGAAAAATTACGAATTTGTTCCTATGCAGGATAGAAATACGGACATATTTTATAGAAGCCGCGTTTGTCCTTTAAATGCGGGGAAATTAGGTTATGAAAAATCTTTGATTGCTAGAAGGGTTAAAGAGAAATCTGTAAAATATAATCTGAATGTTGATATTAGTGTTCGTGAAGAAGATAGACTTTATGGGAATGATTGGATTAATTCCTTATCTCATTGCCGGGCAACCTTGGGAACTGAAAGTGGTGCAAGCGTATGGGACCGAGATGGAGGTGTGGCCCGAGAACTGGATGAAGCACTTGGGCGAAACCCACATGCTAGTTTTGAAGAATTATTTGAAGAAGTGTTAAAGCCTCATGATGGAAAATTATTATATTCTAGTATCTCACCAAGGATCTTTGAAGCGGCAGCATTAAAGACTCCTCAAATACTTTTTCCCGGTTGGTATAATGAATTAATTAAGCCAGGTGTTCATTATTTTGAATTGAAAAAAGATTTTTCAAATTTTGAAGAGATGGTCAAAGTATTGAAAGATGGTGATTTTCTTTCTGAGTTAGCCGAAAATGCTTATCGGGATTTAATCGCTTCGAAACTTCATAATCAGAATAGTCTTGGACTTGTGGTGAATGAGGCATTAGAAGAGAGGTGGGGATTAAATGCATATGAAACTGCTTCGAGTCCGAAGCAAATAGAACATTCGATCAACGAAGTTGAGAAAAAATATAAAACTTCTAAAATTTTGTCTAATTTCAGTGCAGAAATCACTTTTGGTATTCAGCATTTTTTAAAAGTGATCCACAATCCAAGGTATCGCGGATTGCGAAAATTTAAACGACTCTACGAAATCTTTCTCAGATATTGCACGCACTTGAAGCCCCGCTTGATTAGAAGTTGAGAAATCTTTTTTGAATATGGCGAGATCAAATAATTGGAATCTAAGTAAAAGTGCTAAGGTCTTTACGAGCTTATCTATCTCAGTTTTGGTGGCCTATTTAATTCCTCGGTATTTTTCGCCGATCATGGAAACTCTGGTTCTCGTCAGTAAAGAAAAGCATTTTCTCTACACGATTTGCTTCGGTTTTTCTTTTTTAGTTTTTGGGGAAATGACCGGAGTACTGGACCAAAATTTTAAGAGTCTCTCTTTTCGTCATTTTTTGCTTTTTTTATTATCTTCTATTCTTGCCAGTCTGGTACTTTTATTAGTTGTTTGGATTTTTGAATATAAATTTATTGGCCGATATGCCATTTTGAAAATTGGTTTTTTTGCGGGCTTTGGAAATTTTCTCTTATTTTGGTTCTTCAATCTTCTTGCTCAAAAGAATCCATTAAAAATTCTTCTCAATACATCTTTGAAAAATGAAGAAAAACTGAAAAAAGATTTTAAAAACCTGCCGTTTGAAATTTATTCATTACAAGGCGAAAATAGTAGTTCAGAAGAAGAAGTAATCAAACTTTGTAGTAAAAATGAAATTGATTTAGTGGTAATGGAGAATGGGTTAGGAAAAGACAAACTTGAGATTATTCCATTCCTTCAACTTGGAACCCGCGTGATGGGTATCGTTGAGTTTTACGAAAATTATTTAGAAAAAATTCCAGTCGCGCATGTTGATCAATCTTGGTTAGCCAGATTGGATTTACGATTCCGAGATCCTTTATCTCACAAATTCAAGCGCATACTGGATATAATGATCGGGTTCTTTGGTTTGATTTTTACTTTCCCGCTAATTATCTCTGCATTACTTATTACTGCATTAGAATCGGGATTCCCAGTTTTTTTTAGCCAAAACCGCACGGGCTTTTTAGGGCAACCTTATATTCTTTTCAAAATTCGAACAATGAGGGTAAATGCCGAAGAAAAAAATGCAAAATGGGCCGAGGAGAATGACAACCGAGTAACTGTGGCCGGTTCTTTTTTTAGAAAATGGAGAATTGACGAGATTCCACAGTTTTGGAATGTCATTAAAGGAGAGATGTCTATTGTAGGACCTCGACCTGAAAGACCTGAATTTCAAGATAGGCTTATCAAGAAAGTTCCGCATTGGAATTGTCGGCATTTGGTAAAGCCTGGCTTGACAGGATGGGCACAGATTAAATTTCGTTATGCATCGGACATGGAATCCTCCGAAGAAAAGCTCGCTTATGATCTATATTATATTAAACACGCATCCATTCTAATGGATATTCAAATTATTCTTTCGACTCTGCGGTCTTTAGCAAAAGGAAGTAGATGAAAATATTAGTTACCGGAGGTGCAGGTTATATTGGCAGTCATACTTGCTTGGCTTTACTAAAAGCTAGTCATGAGGTGGTTGTGATTGATAACTTTTCAAATTCGAGTCCACAATCCTTAGAGCGGGTTGCAAAATTGGCAGGGAAGGAGCCCATTTTAGTTGAAGGTGACATTTTGAACTCATCTGTAATCAGATCAGCTTTTGCCTCCCATTCTGATCTATCTGCCGTGATTCATTTTGCTGCACTCAAGGCGGTGGGTGAGTCAACTGAGCAACCTTTGAGGTATTATGAAAATAATGTGGCCGGTTCGGTAGCCTTGCTTCAAGAAATGGATCGTGCTGGCGTGAATAATCTGGTTTTTAGTTCGTCGTGCACTGTTTATGGAGAGCCAAAGCAGGTGCCTATTGATGAACAGCACCCCATTGGCACTGTCTCCAGTCCTTATGGAAGAACTAAGTCCATGATGGAGGAAATCATTAAGGATGCGTCTTTTGCAAATGAGAATCTGAGTGCAGCACTTCTTCGATATTTTAATCCGGTGGGAGCCGATAAAAGTGGTGAGATCGGGGAGGACCCGAATGGTATACCTGATAATCTTGTTCCTTTTGTTTGCCAGGTTGCGACTGGTAAGTTGGCAAAACTTCGGGTTTTTGGCACAGATTATCCCACACAAGATGGAACTGCGATTCGGGATTATTTGCATGTGAGTGATTTAGCCGATGCTCATCTGAAAGCCCTTGAAGCACTACTTAATCGTAAAGGGATTTTGACCTGTAATTTAGGGACGGGGATGGGGTCTTCTGTGTTAGATGTGATTTGCGCCTTTGAAAAAATTTCGGGGATTACTATCCCCCATGAATTCAATGCACGCAGAACAGGAGATGTTACAGAAGCTTGGGCTGATCCATCAATGGCGGAAAAAGTTCTTGGTTGGAAAGCACAATACTCGCTGGAAGAAATGCTGGCCGATGCATGGAATTGGCAACAGAAAAATCCGAACGGTTATGAGTAATTGCTTTTCTAATCAGTGAGATAATCTTTTGGGTCGAGTCCCCGTTTTCGTATCGCAATTCTAATATCTTCCAAACTTATCCGATCTCCAATTTTTAAATCTTGTCCGCGGAAGTCATTCAAGTTTAATTCCAATACAAATTGGATTTTTTTCGACCTTGAAGGTACACCGCTTAAGTCAAAAGGTTTGGCTGCATGAATTTCTTTCAGTGCTCCATTGGAAGAAAAATACCCAATATCCAGAGGGATTCTCGTATTTTTCATCCAAAACTTTTGGGGAGTAGCAGATTTAAAAATAAACAACATGCCCGTACCCGGTTTTAATTTGTCTCGAAACATTAACCCCTTTTCCCTCTCTTTGGGTAAAATGGCTAGTTCAGCTAGAATTGGAGTTTTGCCAATATGAAAGGTAAAAAACTCTTTTTTATGAGTCATATTATTTTCACCTTTTTTAGGTTCTGCTTCTGTGCAAGATAGTACTAGGAGTAGTGTGCCAGCAAAAAAATGGAAATTGAGTACTTTTTTAAATTTGTTCATAATTTTAATAGATGAAAGATCTTCTTAATCAAATCAAGCGACTTCGTGTTCTTGTTGTAGGCGATGTCATGCTCGATCGCTATGTTATCGGTGGAGTTCATCGAATTTCTCCTGAGGCACCCGTTCCAGTCCTCACTGTAGAGGACGAAAAAATAGTTGCTGGAGGGGCCGCAAATGTGGCTTTAAACGCGGCATCTCTTGGAGCAAATGTTGAGGTGTGCGGATGGTTCGGTGATGACAGTCAGGGAGAACAGCTTCGGGCACTACTCCAGGATCAAGGCATTTCTGTTGATCAATCGTTTCTTTTTTCCGGTGCTCCTACCATTAGTAAAACAAGAGTCACCTCATCTAATCAGCAAATTTGCAGAGTCGATCGCGAGAGCGATTCAAATGCCTACGCACCAAATTTATCGCTTTTGCAAGAAAGTTTGATTTCAAAAATAAATTTATCAGATGTGGTTATTGTTTCAGATTACGGGAAGGGTTTTGTGAGTAATGAACTCTTCCGAGTGATCCGCAAACATGCGAATTTCGTTTCTGTTGATCCTAAACCCAGTCGATTACTTCAATATGAAAACCCTGATCTATTAACCCCAAATCAGATGGAAGCCCTTGAATTAGCTGGTAAATCCAGGTTGATGAACGAGGAATTTCCCCAAGAAGAGGTTGTTCAGGAAATCTTCAGGAAATTCTCGCCTAAAAAGTTGGCGATTACTTTAGGGGCAGATGGAATGTTGTTGGCTGAAGATAAAGAAATTAAAAAGACTATTCCCACTGCTGCCAGGGAGGTTTTTGATGTATCGGGTGCAGGTGATACCGTGATTGCAGTACTTTCTATGGCATTGGTGGCGAACGGTAGTTTTGAGCAATCTGCCCAATTAGCAAATTTTGCTGCCGGCATTGTTGTGGGAAAAGTGGGCACGGCCTCGGTAACCACAGAAGAAATCCTTTCTTTATTGTAGCGTTTTTATGTCGCGAGGAGTTTTTTTTGACCGTGACGGTACACTTATAAAAGATGTCCATTACTTAAAAAATCCAGCTGATATCAAAATTATTGATGGAGTCTCCGAGGCCCTTATTAAAATCAAAAAAACTGGTTGCCTTATGTTCATGCATACCAATCAGTCGGGAATTGCCCGAGGGTATTACGATTGGAATGATGTTCATGCCTGTAATAGTAGAATGCTCGATTTGTATGGTCTAAGTGCTCATTTTTGGGATGGTATATGTATTGCACCTGAATCTCCCGATGACCCAAAAGTTGAATACCGTAAACCTTCCCCAAAATATGAGTTAGAAATGGTGGAAAAATTCAATTTAGATCCTTCAATTTGTTGGATGGTGGGAGATAAATGGATTGATGTTGAAACGGGATTAAAATCAAAAATGAATGCGGCACTTGTGAGAACAGGCAAAGAGATTAATTCCGAAACGGAAAAAATTGCATCTATTCAAAAAGTACCGATTTGTGAGGACATACTTTCTTTCTGTAATTCTCACATCACGAAGATTTAATGAGCGACAAATTTCCCAGCAAGTGGAAGGTAATTCAAGATGATATCCATGCGGATTGCAGGATTTTCGAAGTACATAAAAGAAAAATGCTTCGGGATTCTGACCAAAAGCAAGGAGACTTTTATGTGATTGAAACGAATGACTGGGTAAATGTTTTAGCAATGACTCCAAAGCAAGAAATTATTTTAGTCCGTCAATTTCGATATGGAACAGAAGAGTATTCCCTTGAACCTCCAGGTGGAGTCATTGAAAAAGGGGAAGACCCTGTTGTTGCTGGCCAACGAGAACTTCTTGAGGAGACTGGATATACAGGTAGAAATCCAAAACTAATTGGTGATGTCTTTCCCAATGCTGCGATTATGTCAAACCGTTGCCATTTCTTATTTTTAACAGATGTTGAAAAAACAGCAAAAGTTTCCTTTGACCCCCATGAAGAATTGGAAACCGTAAAAGTTTCGATTGATCAATTGAAAGATTTAGTGAAATCCGGTGAGATCTCACATTCGATTGGAGTAAATGCAGTTTTTCATCTTATGATGGAAATTGGCATTGTTTAAAGCCTACTTGGATTTCAATGATCCTATTCATATGTCGTTGGGCTTTGCTTCTTTACGAAATCAACTTCAAGTGATATTATAAAATAATGAGCGATTTATTATCCGTTTTACAAGAAACTGCTGATCCTCGACCCGAGCGTTTGGCACAAATCTTGGGTTGCACTGAAGAGGATGTGGAGAGTGAATTGGAAGAACTTCGCAAAAATAAAACCTTGCTTGGTTGGATGCCCTTGTTGAACCCAACTCATCACGATTTAGAACAGGTTCGTGCTGTAATCGAAGTTAAAATAAGCCCAGAGCGGGAGGGCGGGTTTGATCGAATGGCAATGAGAATTTCAAAGTTTGAAGAAGTTGAATCCTGTTATTTAATGTCAGGTGGGTATGATTTACTCGTATTTGTTACCGGAAAGAACCTGAGATTCGTTGCCTCTTTTATTTCGGAGCGCTTGGCCACTATTGATGGAGTGCTTTCAACTGCCACTCACTTTCTCCTCCGCCCGTACAAGGATCATGGTCACATTTTCGAGGAAGAGTCCGAGAATCAAGAAAAACCTTCAGTCAGTCCCTAGAACAGAATGAATCCGGAAAATTTCATTGCTGATCATATTAAAAGCTTACCTCGTTCTGGAATACGAGATTTCTTTGCGATTGTATCAGAAATGCCCCAAGCGATTTCTTTGGGAATTGGAGAACCCGATTTTGTAACTCCCTGGAAAATTAGAGAGGCATCCATATTTGCTCTTGAGCAGGGAAAAACATCATACACTGATAATCGTGGTCTCCTTTCGCTCCGGAAAGAAATTTCTAAGTATTGTGCCTCCTTTTTCGGTCCTGAATATGATCCGGTTTCGGAAATTTTAGTAACCGTTGGTGTTTCCGAGGCTATCGATATTGCCCTGCGTTCGATTCTCAATCCAGGCGACAAAGTTTTGTACCACGAGCCATGTTATGTCTCCTATGCACCAAGTGTTACCCTTGCATTTGGCGAGGCGATCCCCGTTGCAACAACTCCCGGGCAAGAGTTCTCTCTCGATCCTGAAGCCTTCGAAAAAGCGTGGCAACCAGGATGTAAAATTTTGATGCTTAATTTTCCTACCAACCCAACTGGTGGTACTGCGGATCGGGAAAAGTTGGAACGCTTAGCAAAATTTGCCAAAGACAAAGACTTAATCGTGATCAGCGATGAAATCTATGCGGAATTAACTTACGAGGGCGAACATGTAAGCATTGCATCACTCCCCGGAATGAAAGAACGAACCCTCTTGTTGCATGGGTTCTCGAAGGGTTTTGCTATGACTGGATTTCGGGTTGGTTTTGGTTGCGGTCCAGATTGGCTCATTGATGCGATGATGAAAATCCATCAGTATTGTATGATGTGTGCTCCAATTTTAAGTCAGGAAGCAGCGATTGAAGCCCTGGTGAATGGTTCGGAAGATGTGATGAGAATGCGTGACCAATATCATAAAAGACGAGATTTTGTAATTCGTCGATTTAATGAAATCGGATTAAGTTGTCATCTGCCAAGGGGTTCATTTTATGCCTTTCCCGATATATCGATCACTGGCCTAAATGAAACTGAGTTTTGCCATCGTTTACTTCGAGAACAAGAAGTGGCAGTGGTTCCCGGTACTGCCTTTGGGGATCATGGGGTCAATCATGTAAGGGCAAGTTTTTCCACTTCTTACGAGAAATTAGTGGAGGCGACAAATCGGATGGAATCATTTGTTGATTGCCTTGATTCTGAAAACGCCCACTCTGCAGCGATTTAATCCTCTTCCATTTATTTTTTAAAATGCTCTCATTATGAGCCTTACACAAAGTGTTGCAATTGTTGGTCGCCCTAATGTGGGTAAAAGCCGTTTATTTAATCGACTGGCAGGTCGACGCATCTCCATCGTACACGATCGCCCGGGAGTAACTCGGGATGTTGTGGTAGCGGATAGCCCGGAAGGCTACACATTAATGGACACCGGTGGGATTGGAATGCAACCAGAAATGACTTCTGTGGAAATTCAGGATGCGACTGAATACCAAGCTGATTTCGCAATTCATGCATCAGATTTATTATTATTTGTAGTGGATGGCAGGGAAGGTTTAATTCCCCTCGATGAGACTTTAGCCCGAAAATTCAGGAAAATGGGTAAAGAGCCGATTTTAGTGGTTAATAAATTAGACGAACCTGAAAAAAATTATTCGATTTCCGAATTTGATCGTCTTGGTTTTAAAACGGTGGTGGGAGTGTCTGCGGAACATGGTGGTGGATTTGAAGAGTTGATTACCACGATTCAATCGAAGATTCCAATTAGCAATATTCTACCGATTGAGGGGGATAATGATAGGACTCGTATTGCTTTTATCGGCCGACCCAATGTAGGGAAATCATCGCTGTGCAATCGATTGCTTGAAATGGATCGCTTAATTGTGAGTGATGTACCGGGAACTACTCGAGAAACTGTTGAGTTAGACTTGGACTTCAAAAGCGAAAATTCAGAAGAGGATTGGAAGTTTAGATTATACGACACTGCCGGTTTAAAACGGCACAAAAGAATTGATAGTTCACTTGATTTCTTTTCTTCGGTACGGACTAAAAAGGCGATTGAATCTGTAGATGTAGTTTTCCTTGTCCTGGATGCGAGAGAAGGCGTGACCAAGCAGGATAAAATCATGGCAGACCATGTTTTAAAAGAGGGAAAAGCACTTTCAATCCTAGTAAACAAATGGGACTTGGCATTAGACGGGTTTCGAAAGGACCCACTTCCTGGTTATGAGGATGAAAAGGATTTTAGAAAGAGTTATTTAAAATCAATTCGTAAGGAACTATTCTTTCTTCCCGATTCTCCAATTTCTTTTGTTTCCGCACTCACCGGATACTCGATTAAAGACTTTTTACAAGTCGCCCGCGACCTAGATGCACGGATGGATAAAACGCTTTCAACTTCTGCATTGAATAAAGTAATTGGTGAAATGTGGGAGCATCGACCTCCTGCTAAAATTAAGGGAAAACGCTTTAAAGTCTTTTATGCGGTTCAAGTCGAGAATCGTCCATTTCGAGTCAAACTTTTTTGCAATCGTGAGGAACGATTAAACGATCAATATCGTCGGTATTTGGAAAAAGGTATTCAGCAGAAATTTGGACTGTCTGGATGTCCCCTTAAGTTTTCTTTAGCCGGTAAAGAACAAAGGTATCAGGAAGAGAAAGTCTAATCTTTAAATATATTCTCCAAAAAAGCCGTCTCGACGGCTTTTTTTGTGCCATTTTCGTTGTCCGATAGATTGTTTTACCATTTCCTATATTCTTAAATGTCTAATCAAATTTACAGGGTTGCATTCTTTGGATCAGATGAGATTGCTTTACCATTTTTAGAATATTTGCATAACGAATGTGATTTCGTTCGCTTAAGTGCTGTGCTTACTCAGCCTGACCGCAGGTCGGGTAGGGGGAGGAAAATGTCAGAGAATCCAATTAAGAGTTGGGCGAAAGCTCGTTCCGTTCCCTGTCGAAGTCCGGACAAACCCACAGGTGTGGAATGCAATTGGCTCCAAGAAGAAAGAATTGATTCCATTTTAGTGATGGCATACGGGCACATTTTAAAAAATCAATTTTTGGACGTCGCCCCGGCAGGGTGCTATAATCTACACGCCTCACTTTTACCCGAATATCGTGGTGCTTCCCCGATAGAGACTGCCATTGCCATGGGTGAGAATAGAAGTGGCGTTACCCTGATGCGCATTATTCCTCGTATGGATGCCGGTCCGATTGTTGATTCTGAATCAATTTCTATCTCGAGCACAGATACAGGACCTAGTTTGCGCCTCAAACTTTCCCAATCGTGTGTCCCGCTCATTAAAAGAAATATTGCCAGCCTTGTTCAGGGAAAAGCGGAAGAGTTTACCCAAGTGGAAGAGGAATCAAGTTATTGCCGGAAACTCAATAAAGAAGATGGAAACCTAAATTTTTCCTCTACGGCCCAAGTATTATCAAATCGAATTCGTGCATTTCAAGCATGGCCAGGATGTAGTTTTTTCCATGATGGGCAGAAATTTAGAATTGGATCAGCGGAACCGAAAAGTGATCCTGATTTTCTGCGGGAGGGAGAAACAAAAAGAGATGAAGAGGGCAATTTTATAATTGGTACAAAGCACGGTGTTCTTCGGATTTTGGAAATTCAAAAACCGGGCGGTAAAATGTTAAAAGTCTCTGAATTTCTTCGCGGTTTCAACTTTCCATTTGGAGAAATTCTTGAATCCCTTGAGATGAAGGATTTGACCAAATAGTTAATTGGATTTCTGATTTTCTAAAAGATTTCTTGCTTCAATTTAGGAAATATTTAGTTTTGATATTGGTGGTAGGTAAAATTCATAATTTCTTCGTTCAATATTCCCGATTGGGTTTCCATGTAATCATTTTATATTTGGTTCTCCTTTTTGCACCCAGTATTTCATTCGCTGATATTACGGTTCGGGTAGCGAATTTAAAGCAGGACATGGAGTTAGTAACGAGAGAACTAGCGGGACTTCGTACAGAAGTGGAATTGCTAAGGAGAGAAAATGCTCAGTTGAAAGTACAGTTAGAGCATTCCACTCGAAAACAATCTTCCAATGCAGGGGTTTCGAGCGAGGTTCTTCAAAGGATGAGCGAGCGTATGAAACAACTGGAATTCAAATTACTGCAAAGCGAAAAATCCCAGCTTACCTTGCAAAAAAGCATTGATTTGAAAATGACTGAACTCATTACCCAAATGAATAAAGGTTTTGACCAGGTTCAATCTTCTCCTGCTAAACCAGCACCAGTTCCTACATTTAATCAGGATTACCCCCAAACAGGGTTTGTACACAGTGTGGAAAAGGGAGAAACAATTTCCAGTATCGCCCAAAAATACAAGTCAAAAACCAAATGGATTATTAATGCAAATCAGATTGTAGATCCCAAAAAAGTATTTATTGGAAAAGAACTATTTATACCCCAATAATGTCAAATTTATGGCAAAAGCATCATCAAGGTTAGGTCGAGGGTTAGGTAGTTTGATTGCAGGAGGAACTGCAGCAAAAGTGGAGGATGTTTCTTCTTCTAACCCAACACTTTCACCCATTTCCACACAAAAAGAGTCTATCAGAAATTCCTCTGACATCGTAGATAGCGATTCAACTAATGATTCAGACGAAGAAAACTTGTTTTCCATACCGATCGATTCGATTGTTCCCAATCCCTATCAGCCTAGGAAAGTAATTGATCCCGATGCTATTCGCGAATTGGCTTCCAGCATTGAGTCGGAAGGACTTTTACAGCCCATAACGGCAAGAAAAGTCGGTGATTCCTATGAATTGGTAGCCGGGGAAAGAAGGTGGCGTGCGCATCAATCCTTGGGGAGAAGTACAATCCTTGTACGGGTTCTCAAGGCAACCGATATTTCCTCCGCTTCTTTATCTTTGATTGAAAACCTCCAACGAGAAGGACTTAATCCTGTTGAGGAGGCAATGGGGTATGACTCACTTGTAAATGAATTTAACCTTACACAAGCTCAAGTTGCGGAACGGGTTGGGAAAAGTAGGGCACATATCACAAACTTTCTACGATTATTACAGTTAGATGAGGAATTAAAGACCTTACTTTCCTCCCAAAAATTAAGCATGGGACATGCAAAAGTCCTCCTCGGAGTGGAGGATGAAAAAATAAGAAACCAACTCGGAAAACGGGTTGCTTCAGAAGGCTGGACAGTTCGCCAATGCGAAAAGGCAGTAGCAGAGATTCGAAATCCTCAACCAATCTCTAGGCAATCAAGTATTCAGTCTACAAAACTATTTTCTAATTTTGCGAAAATTTCCCAAGACTCATTAAAAAGAAAAGTCGCGATCAGCTGTGATCCATCAGGGAAAGGAAAACTAAGCCTTTCTTTTGAGGATGAAACAGACTTGATTGATTTACTGAAATCACTTGGCGTTTCGATTAAGTAAACAAGGTTGCCTTTTTGTTATTAAAAGGTCATATATTTCTTTTTCGTTTTAAAAATGATTGTTTTTCTTACTACCTTTCTAATTTTAGTGTGTCTCGTCGTGGTGCTTCTCATCATGATACAGCGTACCTCCGGAGGAATGGGTTCTGCCCTTGGTGGAGGTGCGGCAGACCAAGTTTTAGGTGCCGGTTCAGCCGCACAATTAACTAAAATGACAGTTTGGGGAATCCTAGGCTTTTTTGTCTTATCGTTTGCACTTTACGCATTTTATCAGAGCGAGGCTGGTGAATCTGATGAACTCAAAAGGTTAGGCACAGGCACCCCTGTTCTACAGCCGAATCTCATCCCTCCAGTTTCTGAGAATACTCCGGCAGAGGCAAAACCTCCCGAACCATCGGTTGTTGTTGATGAGCCAGTGGTTCCCGCTGTTAAGGAGACATCCGTTGTCAGTGATTCAGTGTCAGAAGCAAATACCAGCCAGTAGGGAGTTTTTTCCCTTTTTTGCGCGTTTCTTTTTTTTCTGCATCCTAGCAAGTTTTATTTCACTCAGTTCATTGAGTGGAAAAAAATCTTTCCCGGCACGTGGTTTTGCCAAAATACTGACTGAAAATGAAGCGGCGATTCGCCTGGGCAGTTATCGTTCCTTTATTGGCCGGGATTTAAATAATACAAATTTTCATCAAGCTTATGCCTTTCGTTTCCGCCTTAGGCACATGCCTAGAAGAGGAGATGAATTTTCCCGTACTGGTACTCTGTATGGCTTTGCATTAGGGCATGGATTATCGCGAATCGATCTAGATTCAACAGAAACGGAACCACATTCCAGGAATTTCCTTTTGCAAAATGGGCTGACTCCACGGGTATGGGTCTATTCCTCTCACTCCCGAAAAACTAGATTGTTAGAAAAAGAAGAACTTTTTAATCCACTCATTTTCGGTATGAATCAATCTCCGTTTGACTTGTTAATGCCCTTTGTATTTTGGAATGCCAAATATGTTAAATCTGGAAAAGTGGCAGGAAGGCCCTCCCATCTCTATTCGTTTACATCTCCGCAATGGGTCGAAAGTACCAGACCAGATTTAACTACGGTAGTAATGGCATTGGATGATAACTATGAAGCCCCATTGCGAATTGAAACATTTGGCCAATCTAATGTAGCAGAACGTACCTTTATTTTGAATAGTCTCAAGAAAGTCTCAGATCATTGGATCGTCAAATCCCTTGATTATAAGGATAGGCAGACCCGCTCCAATACACGATTTGAAGTGACTGCAGCTGCCTTGAATTTAGACCTCGACCCTACGCTCTTGACAGCAGCTGGATTGAAAAGCCAACCCGTGGTTCCAAATGAAGCATTTGTTTCTACAAATTAGGCAAATTAAAGAATTTAAATTAATGAGCTTGCTCGTTTTAAATTATCAAATACTACTCGGCAAATAACTTATGAAAAACGGATACTTATCAACTTGGGCAAAAAATGTTTCTCCTTCTCCTACTTTGGCAGTGGATGCAAAGGCAAAAGCACTTAAAGCGGCGGGAGAGGATGTTTGTGGATTCGGGGCAGGGGAGCCTGACTTCGATACTCCTTCCTTTATTAAAGATGCCTGTGCACAGGCGCTTGCTGAGGGTAAAACCAAATATGCACCGGCGGCAGGTATCCCTGCATTACGAAATTCATTGGCCCAGCGATATTTTGAAAAAGGTATTCTTAGCGAAAAATCTCCCAATCAAGTCATTGTTAGTCCAGGGGGTAAGTATTCCTGTTATCTTGCCATACTTGCCACATGTGGGGCAGGAGATGAGGTTATTATTCCAGCACCCTACTGGGTCAGCTATCCAGAAATGGTTAAATTAGCGGGAGCCACTCCCCGAGTAGTTTTTGCAGGAGATGAACAAGGTTTTAAAGTTTCCCCTGAACAAATTGAGGAAGTGCTTTCGCCCGCATCTCGAATGATTATTCTGAATAGTCCCTCTAACCCGACCGGTTGTTTGTATAACCGGAAGGAAATGGAAGCGATTGTTGAATTAGCTTGTAAGCACGATCTTTTGATCATGTCGGATGAAATTTATGAATACCTGCTTTACGATGAAGTAGAACACTTTAGCCCTGCTTCTTTTAGTGAGGAGGCAGCTGCCCGTGTTATCACAGTTTCTGGGTTCAGTAAGACATTTTCTATGACTGGCTGGCGCTTGGGCACCTTGGTTGCTAATCCTGAAATTAGTAAAGCGGTGGCTGATTTACAAAGTCAAACTACTTCAAATGCAACTACATTTGCGCAGTTCGGTGCCTTGACTGCTATGGAAAATTGGGATAAGTCGATGCAGGCGGTAGATGAAATGCTTGTTCATTTTGATCGTCGCAGGTTGAAATTGTTAGAAGGTTTACAGGGTACTCACGGTATTACTTGTCAACGATCAGAGGGTGCGTTTTATCTTTTTCCTAACATTTCTTCCTATGGATTAAGTTCGGAGGAGTTCTCTGCCCGATTATTAGAAGAGGAAAAAGTAGCAGTCGTCTCTGGACATGCCTTTGGAGCAGAGGGATACATTAGGTTAAGTTATGCAACATCCGACGAAATAATTGAAAAGGGATTGAAACGAATCCAAAGTTTTTGCGGTAATTTATAGTAATTATTTTTAATCAATAAATTTTATTTGTTGACGAATGATAAATCTCCCTAATTTTAGTAATAACTAGAATATGAAAAAATTATCCCTCTCTATTGTCTTATGTTTTCTTCTCACCACTCTCCACTCATTTGGTGTAGAACCCAGTGATTATAAAGCGAATTTCAGAAAGGGCGTAACAAGCGGATATTACCTTGGTTTCACCAGCCTGGCAGACGAGATGAGAGAATTGCGTCGACCATCCGATATTCCCAAGTCAGATGGTTTTTTACAGTCACTATATGTCGATTTCCACTATGCCAATCAGGAGTTTAATGAAGGTTTTTACAGCACAGTCGCTACAGCTACACCAAAGGCACCCATCGAACATACGATATACGGCTTAACTCTTGGGTTTGGTCTCGGAGATAACCCCAATTTAGATGTCCGTATTCCTTTGTCCGTTACAGATTTTAATGTGGGAGATATTGATGATTCGGGAATGATCGCTGGTATTGAATTTTTTCCGAATTATAGAATTAATCAATATGTTGCTTGGGGGGTCAATATTGCACACCTAAACTCGTCTAGTGATTTTCCGATGTTTGATGAGTCGATGACCAGTGTTTCTTTTGAAACTATGGTCGAATCAAGCGAGGCATATGGTATGAATTGGTCAGGCCGACTATCTATTGGCCGATATTTTCCCAGTAACGATATTAATGATGAAGCACTATGGCTATTTAAGGGAGGTATCGCACTCCACTATCATTTGCACAACAACTTTACCATGCTGCCATTTATTCGTTTTAATTACTCCAACGGCGATGTATTGACAGATAGCATGTGGGTTGATTACGGAACGGAGTTTATTCTGATGCCAAATGCTCCTTGGAATTTCAGCTTAGGTATTGCTGGTGTTGGTGGACACGATGTTATTGAGGAAGGTATGGAATTCTACCTTTCCACCAAAGGAAACTTCTAATAATACCCAAAATTTATACTCATGAAGATTAAGTTATTAAGCTCGTTGTCGATTTTATCATTCATTATTTTGGGATCTAGTTGTACCCGAACCGCTAACAAAACCGGTCCACTTCGGCCTTACCCTGAAATTACCAACGATGTGGAAATTGGTGAACCAGTCAGGGGCGAAGGAACAAGAGCAGAATTGCTAGGTTTCATACGATGGGGGGACCCAGGGCGTGCATCTTTTCGAGCCCACAAGCAGGAGCATGACTTAGGGGGTGCTGTGGTAAAGCAGTCTATGCAGTCAGCAGTCTATAAAGCTCTGGACGGTCAACCAGATCACTTTATAGTGGATCCTCACTTCCATACAGTAGAGCACAACTTTCTTATTTTTAAAACAGCGAAGACACAGGTAGTAGGTCGAAGAGCAACAAATAAGAATTATCGTCAGGTAAAAAAATACAACACTGATGATACCGAAACCCTTATATTGGAAAAGTCTCCTCAAACTTACACTGTCGAACGCAATGGTCGTGAGGCAACTAAGATAACAACCTCGGGGAACATAACTCCTTATGTAACTGATTCAGCAAAAGTGTATGATACTTCAGCGGGAGTGCAAATATTAGATTTAGATGCTCCTACCGACAGCGAAAACACCCCAACGAATTTGGGTTCTTCAATGCAGCAACTTGAATTCAAAATCCAAGAACTGAATCGCAGAATCCAAGCATTGGATCAGTAATCTTTATTTTTGATTGCCCTGAACGAGGGCATTCAAGTTATTTAAAAGCCTAACTTTTTTGCTTCTAATGGGTTGTTAAGCATTGCCTGCTTAAACTCATCGACATCAAAATCTGCGACTATAAAGTCTCCATTCTTTAAGGTGGGAGTCTTCATTTGTCCACTGCATGCTTGAAGTTCATGCATTTTTGAGGGGTCTTTTAGAACATCAATTACATTGAGCTTCAAATTGGCTTGATTAAAATATTCCAAGGCATCAATACACCAAGGACATCCGTTTTTAGTATACAGAATAGGTAAACTCATTATTTTATCTTTAATCTAATGTTTGTCATTTTGAAAGTGATTTCGAACTATGTTGTTTGCTTTGCATTTTATTCAACTCTGAACATCCTACATGCAAATGGTAAGAGAACAAAATGATTTGAATCAAAATAGTGGTTATATTCATGTAAAAGGTGCTCGTGAAAATAACTTACAAAATATTACAGCTCTTTTTCCTCGCGGCCAATTAATCGGAGTTACTGGAGTCAGCGGTTCGGGTAAGTCTTCTCTAGTCTTCGATGTCTTAGCTGCTGAAGGCCATAGGAAATATGTGGAAAGTTTATCGACCAAAGCCCGTCAGGCATTGGAAAAAGTTCGTCGTCCAGAGGTTGATTTTGTGGAAGGATTATCTCCAGTTCTCGCGATTGAACAGGCCGTTGCCGGATCCTCCGGACCTCGTAGTACTTTGGCCACTGCAACAGAAATTGCAGACTATTCCAAATTATTATGGGCTACTGTGGGCTCCCCTCATTGCCCAGTAGATGGATCCCCAGTATCGAAGAGAAGTTTAGATGACTGCGTGGAGCAACTCCTAACCAATAGTCAAGGACGGAGAGTTTTGATCCTGGCCCCAATCTTCGAAACTAAAGCAGCGGTACTAAGAGAAGAACTTCCAAATTTTGAACGAAGGGGCTTTCAAAGGGTTCGAATTGAGGGAGAAATTAAACGGTTGGACGATCGGGATTTGATTCCAGAAAAAACGAAGGGCCGGGAACTCAAGGTGGACTTAGTAATCGATCGGATAAAAGTGGATTCGAAAAGTAGGAGTAGAATAGCAGATTCCCTTGAACTTGCATTTAAAGAAGGAGGAGAATGTGCCTTTGCTTTAGTTGAAAATGATCAAAAAAAGTTTGATGAAGTTTTTTTCTCGCAAAGCTATGCTTGTGAAAAGTGTGGTTCCACTTACCCCAATCTTTCGCCCAAGCACTTCTCATGGAATCACCCCGACGGGGCATGTGAAACTTGTGCAGGCCTTGGCCAGGTACTTTCTTTCCGCGAGGATTTAATCATTCCAGATCCAACCCTCTCACTCGCAAAAGGGGCCATTAAGGTGTGGCGGTTAGGATCTCGCAAGATGGTTACTTTGCGTAAAAATATCCTAAAGCAGTTAGCCGAACAATATCCTTTGGACCTGAAGCAATCTTGGAACGACTTATCCGCACCAACAAAAAAGTTTCTTTTACACGGCGATGAGAAGCAAATTTTCGAATTAAAATTACAAATCGGTCGGGGAAAAGCTAAAAAACAACCTTTTCCTGGTATTTTATTTGATCTTGGTCAGACCATGAAAAATACCACGAGTGATTCTCTCCGTGCTCGCTTGTTAACTTATCAAGTCGGTACAAACTGTTCCTCCTGTAAGGGCAAGCGATTATCCTCCTTTTCCCGATCGGTCTTACTGGCTGGTAAATCATTTGACTATTTCCTTTCCCTTTCCTCCGAAAAAGCTTGGTCATTTATACGAAAAAAAGTTTTAGACGATCCGGAATACGAAAAAATTCTTGATGCAATCTCGGGTCTGGAACAAAGACTTGGCTTTCTTAACGAAGTGGGACTTGGCTATCTTACACTGAACCGTTCTTATTCAAGCCTGAGTGGAGGGGAAGCACAACGTGCCCGTTTAGCAATTCAACTAGGAATGGGCTTAGTGGGAGTGATATATGCCCTAGACGAACCAAGTGTGGGGCTGCATCCATCTGATCATGATCGATTAATCAAAGTGTTATATGGATTACGAAATCGTGGAAATACCGTCGTAGTGGTGGAGCATGATGCCGATACCCTTCTTGCCTGTGATCATTTATTAGAAGTTGGACCCGGTCCTGGTACAGAGGGCGGGCAACTTATGTTTTCCGGCGATGTACAATCCTGCCTGGCTTCAAAACAAAGTTCAACCGGTCCGTTTCTTTCCGGTTCGGAAAAAGTGGAAAAAGAAGCATCTGATAAACTACCAGGGAATGATCAGTTGATAGTTCGATCTGCAAGGGCAAATAATTTAAAGAAAATCGATGTTTCTTTTCCAATAGGTCTTCTTACCGTCGTATGCGGCGTTTCTGGCTCTGGTAAAAGTACTTTGGTGAATGAAGTCTTGGCTAAATCGGCCGCAAATCAATTGCACCGAGCCAAGCAATTACCCGGTGCACACTCTGGTATCGAAGGTCTAGAGCATTTCGAACAAGCGGTTCGGGTCGATCAATCTCCTATTGGGAAAAGTCCGCGTTCGAATCCCGCAACCTATGTAAAGTTATTTGATTTATTAAGAAAACTGTTTTCCCAATGTTCTCTTAGTAAGGTACGCGGATACAGTCCGGGTCGATTTAGTTTTAATTTACCCGGAGGCCGTTGCGAAAGATGCAAGGGAGATGGCATGGTGAAATTGGATATGCAATTTCTGGCTGATGTGTTCGTAGAATGTGAAAGTTGTCAGGGGCAACGCTATAATCGAGAAACTCTGGAAGTTCGTTTCCGTGGGCATAATATTGCCGACATTTTAAAGATGACCATTTCGGAAGCCAAAGAATTATTTATAAAACACCCATCTATTCTGGGAAAACTTGATACCTTGGAGGCAGTAGGATTGGGATATTTGAAATTGGGGCAGGCAGCAAATACATTATCGGGAGGGGAAGCACAGCGATTAAAATTATCTCTTGAATTAAGTCGTAAACAGTCAGGCAAGGCACTTTATCTTTTGGATGAACCAACCACCGGATTACACTGGCTTGATGTTCAACGTCTAATGGATTTATTATTTAAGCTACGAGATGCAGGAAATACATTGATCGTGATAGAACATAATCTGGATGTAATTCGACTTGCCGATCATGTTATTGAGATTGGTCCCTATGGTGGAGAAAAAGGAGGAAAGCTTGTTTTCTCCGGAACGCCAGGCAAATTAGCAGAAAAGGCAACTTTAACAGGCACCTTTTTAGGAAAGCAACTTGCGAAGATTGAACCAAAGGGCTAATGCTTTAATCCGAACAAAGGATATGCAAAACGACAAAGAAGAACATGACTTACTCACTGTAAAAAGAGATGCATTTTGGCAACTCTGGAAAAAACGTGGTTTACTTGTTTTAGCCTTATTACTCCTTCTAATTCCATTATACGGTACTTTCTCTCCTCTTTTTGAATTTATTTTATTCGCAGTATCCCTGGCAGCGTTAACCTACCCGGTATTTTTCCGACCGATTGAGAGTATAGGAAGAAAACTGTTACCTTCTATTGACCCGAGAAGGCGATCAGAACTATGTGCAGTTTTAGCTACTATTTCTTTACTCTTAATCATCTTATCTCCATTTCTCTTGATCATTTGGGAGGCTTCAAATCCAAACCAAGGCATGCTTGACACGATCCTATCTCTTGCTTTGGGGGAAGAGG
The DNA here is from genome assembly GCF_964187635.1 of Candidatus Seribacter sulfatis. Taxonomy (NCBI): domain Bacteria; kingdom Pseudomonadati; phylum Verrucomicrobiota; class Opitutia; order Opitutales; family Candidatus Seribacteraceae; genus Candidatus Seribacter; species Candidatus Seribacter sulfatis. The sequence continues at coordinate 25,846 of NZ_CAXLMO010000006.1, forward strand.
AGGGAAGGGAAGCTCTTTTACAAAGCATCTCAGCACGTATTCGTGAAATTCATGCGATTTATCCGAGACTACCTCTCGATGAGGAGAAAGCGGTTCAATTTGTTTCCAACTTGGTAGGGGATACCCGGGAATTTTCGGGAACTTTTTTGGAATTTCTGTTCAAAGGAACTCGTGGCTTTGTAGCAGAACTTGCTCTTGCCTTAATTGCACTGTCGTTCCTCTATGCGCATGGTTCGAGTTTTCTTAAAGGAGCAATGCGAATTGGTGGATTCGAGAAAAGTGAAGTGAACGGATGGCTTGAAATGCACAGGAAGATTACTCTTCGCTTATTAAGTGATACTGTACTCACCTCGCTTATACGCGGTGTTGCACTTGCCTTGGTCGCTCATTTTATAGGTGGATTCTTTTTTCTCCCTGTTTTTTTCCTTGGAGCATTCATTGGACTAGTACCGGTAGTGGGAAGTGCTATGGTCTGGCTTCCACTGTCTTCTTTAGTCTGGACTAGAGGAGAACCGGTTACCGCAATGGCAATGGCGGGTTTAAGTTTATTCTTTAATTATTTAATTAGTCGAATTCGTGCTCGTATGGGAAGGCGATTACATGAACAGGGAGCTTGGTTAAGCTTTATGCTTTTCCTCGGTATTATCGGGGGGATTTTATCCTATGGTCCGCAGGGTTTTATTATTGGACCAATGGCAGTAATACTTGCTTATGGCCTCGTACGTTTTTTGGCGAACCAATCAAATTCGTCCATAAAGACCTAATCCGCATCGAAAATCTGCACTTTCTCCCACAGGTGTGAGCATTCTTTAATGAACTTTAAGTGGATTGGGTCTACTTGGTATAAATCATGATCTTTTAGATCTTTCAAAACTACTGTTAATGCGCAGTCATACGTGTCATCAACAACTGGTCTTTTGGTCGTATTTGCGGGTGTACCGATAAAATTATGTTTCACGCATTGAATTTCTCCCAGTTTTTCTACTCCTTGAAAGAATTGAGAACGATCCTCTGTATTTAAACTTTTTTTAAGCCAAAAAATAACTGTATGAATAAGCATGCTTATTAGCTAACTGAAAGAGTACAAAAAATAAAGTAAATACAGCATATTAATTAAACATGAAATTTAGTTTCAAAACTAAGTTTCAACTTTAGGAGTTAATCGGTAAGGGTAGAAACAGTTTCTTAGTCATTATATAATACTTTCCATTCCCCATCCAGATGACTGATAACTTCGGCAAAACACTTACAGGTTTATTTACTAATTAGATCCGATGGTGGAGTCGGTTCTTCATAACCTACACTTCCTGGACCTTTATGGTGAGGAGGTTGACGGGAAAGATTCCAGTGGGCAAGTAACCAAACAGATCCAAAAAGGAGAATAAGCCCAATGATAATAAACCATTCCATCTTAGATTTCTTCTGTTTATTCATTGAATAATTTTGATTTAAAAATGGTGGGAGATACTGGAATCGAACCAGTGACCTCATGCATGTCATGCACGCGCTCTAACCAACTGAGCTAATCCCCCTTCTTTTGTAGATATGTTATTTGAAGAAGAACATCGGATTTGTCAACGATGTTGGATTCTTGAGATGTTGAACACGAGTTTCCTTTACGAAAAGTAATAACTTTTTTAGGGTTCATTTTTATGAAAAAAGCACTCGTTACTGGTATAACTGGTCAAGATGGTTCTTACTTGGCAGAATTCCTACTAGATAAAGGATATGAAGTACATGGAATAGTACGGCGTGCCTCTTCCTTTAATACTTCGCGTCTTGATCATTTGTATAAAGACCCACTTGTTGATGACACCAAGTTATTTTTACATTACGGAGACTTAGCAGATGCAGTTCAGCTGGTAAAGTTACTCTACAAGCTACAACCGGATGAGATTTATAATTTAGGTGCCCAAAGTCATGTGCGAGTTTCATTCGATATTCCCGAGTATACCGGTGATGTGACAGGAGTAGGTGCAGTACGTATTTTAGAGGCAATTCGAGAAGCGGGTCTGGTTAATAAGGTTCGGTATTATCAAGCATCCTCTTCCGAGATGTATGGTAAGGTACAGGAGGTTCCCCAGGTTGAGACTACCCCGTTTTGGCCCAGATCTCCCTACGCATGTGCAAAAATGTATGCGCATTGGCTCACGGTAAATTATCGAGAATCTTATGGTTTACATGCAAGTAGTGGAATTTTATTCAACCATGAATCACCACGAAGGGGTGAAACATTTGTTACCCGAAAAATTACCCGTGCGGCAACTCGTATCAAGTTAGGGTTGCAAAAAAAATTAATTCTTGGAAATCTCGATTCGAAAAGAGATTGGGGATATGCGAAGGAGTATGTTGAAGCGATGTGGTTGATGCTTCAACAGGACGAGCCAGATGATTATGTAATCGCGACTAATGAAACCCATACCGTTCGTGAATTCTTGGAAGAAACTTTTTCCTGCCTCGATTTAGATTACAATGAATTTGTGGGCTTCGATCAGAAATATGAACGTCCTGCAGAGGTGGATCTTTTAATTGGGGACGCAAGCAAGGCGGAGAATAAGTTGGGTTGGAAACCTAAGGTAAACTTTAAGGAACTTGTTTCTATCATGGTGGATGCGGATATGAAACTTGCCCTGCAGGAAAAAGCTTTATCCGAGGCAAACCTTAGTTAATGAAAAAGGTTTTCGTTAGTGGACACAACGGAATGGTTGGTTCTGCTCTAATTCGTGCATTTAAATCCCGTATGGAAGAGTACGAGATAATTACCCGTAATCGAACGAAACTTGATCTTTGTAACCAGCTGGATGTTCATCATTTTCTTTCTTCAGAAAAACCAGATATCGTGATTAACGCAGCGGGTCGGGTTGGTGGAATCTATGCAAACAATACTTTTCCAGCAGACTTTATTCGTGAAAATTTACTGATCAATACAAATTTAATACATACTTCATACGAAGTGGGAGTAACTCGTTTTTTAAATTTGGGAAGTTCCTGTATTTACCCTCGAGAGGCAGAACAGCCTTTGAAGGAAGAATCACTGCTAACGGGTCCATTAGAGCCTACAAATTCGGCTTATGCTTTGGCAAAAATTGCCGGTTTAGAGATGTGTAGGCATTATCGAAAGCAATACGGAGTGTTGTTTCATTCTGCGATGCCCACTAATTTGTATGGACCAGGAGATAATTATCATGCACAAAATTCCCATGTTCTTCCTGCCCTTATTAGGCGGTTCCATGAGGCAAAAAAAACGGGGCAATCTGAAGTGTGTATTTGGGGGACGGGAAAACCAAGGCGAGAACTTTTACATGCAGATGATTTGGCAGATGCATTATTATTTTTATTGTCTGTCGATAATCCGCCCGATTGGATAAATGTCGGAACCGGAAGGGATCAAACCATTTTGGAATTGGCAAACTTGGTCAAGGACACAACTGGATTTGTCGGTGAAATTACGCATGATCTAACCAAGGAGGACGGAACACCAGTCAAGAGGTTAGATGTTTCATTACTTGATAACCTTGGATGGAAAGCAAGAATATCCCTTGAACAAGGACTAAAAAGCACATACGGCGACTTTTTACGATGCGAAGAGAATAACTCTTTGCGAATTTGAATAAAAATTAATTATTCGAATTGTTTTCGGAAATGTTTAAATTCATCCGATAACTCTCTCAAATGATAACGAAGGGTTTCGACTTCGTCTTTTAATTCGGTAAATTCCTTTGTCATTTCTTCGACCTGGTCAATTCGTTTATCGGGTCCTGGTACATACACCGCAACTCCGTCATTCAATTCCTCAATTACAGGTTTGGGGGCCAATTTATGGAATCTACGTTGTTCTTTTTGTCCGGGAGATGGATCCATTATACCAATAAGGGAAGGATCTCGATCCATCAATTCTTGAAGAGTCTCCTCGACATCAGAAATTCCATCAAACGAAAACATTCGACTTGCCCGATTATTCAATTCGCCAGTTGTTTGGGGTCCGCGATTAAGTAACTCGGCAAGAAGAGCTCGTTCCGGTTTAATTAAATCCAGTTCCTTCTCTGCATTGTGTTGGTATTTTGGTACGCGTGAACCAACAAGGTCAACTCGATGCACTAGTCTTTTAATGCGAAGTTCTTCAATTATTTTTTTTACCTCATCTTCATCGAAATCGGTTCGTGGTAATCGATTGTTTTTCTGATTACACGCATTAACCAAACCATTTAGACTCATTGGATAGTATTCTGGCGTAGTCAGTTCTTTTTCGATCAAGGAACCTAAAACGCGAGTCTCCTCAAAAGTTAGTTCAACCAATGTGTTATCTTCACTAATTGCTTCGTCCATAGAAAACAAGTATAGGAAGATATTGAAAAACGAAAGACTTTAAAAGAGCTCGTTTGAGCTTAGAGGCCTTTAATTATCAGAAACTATGTTAACCAAACGATGAGGCTTATCAAATTCAACCTTACCGGGGGTAAGAGCAAAAAGTGTGTGGTCGCGGCCCAATCCCACATTTTTGCCAGGATGGTATTTTGTGCCGCGTTGTCTTAAGATAATATTGCCAGCAACAACTGATTCGCCGCCAAACTTTTTAACGCCTAAGCGTTTGCTATTACTATCTCTTCCATTTCTAGAAGTACCTTGTCCTTTTTTGTGTGCCATATTGGAATTCTCTTCTGTTTACTTTAAATCAATTGATTCGATTTGAACCACTGAAATATGTTGGCGATGTCCTTTTCTTCTTTTGTAACCCTGCCTTCTTTTCTTTTTGAAAATAACTATTTTCTTATCCTTCTTATTCTCGAGAATCTTTGCTTTAACTGTAGCTCCTTCTACATTAGGAGTACCAAAGGTCGCTTTGCCTTCGTCTACAAGCATGAGAACTTGATCAATGCTTACTTGATCACCTTCGTTTGTGTCGGGGTAGCGATTTACGAAAAGTATATCGCCTTTTTGGACAGTAAATTGGCTGCCCTGTGTTTGAATAGTGGCTTTCATGATAGGAAATGAGATAATAAACCATTTAACTTTGAAATTGGCAAGCGCCATCTTAGCTTTTCGCATATCGAAATATATGCATAATTAGAATTTATTTTATGGAATTTGACAATCAGATGGTGGATGAAAAAGTAGTCCTTTCTTATTTTGAGAATAGGGGTGTTCTCGATCATTATGAAGAAGCGACCCGTAAAATTGGATTATGGGCATCTGAAGAATTGATTTTTCGAAAATGTTTTCCAAGTCAAAATGCGGAGATTTTAGAATTAGGCTGCGGGGTAGGGAGGATAAGTTTTTCTTTATGGATGCTTGGATATGAAAAGTTAACGGCCAGTGATGTTTCCAGTAAAATGGTGAAACGTGCTTTGAGCATACAAAAAGAAAGAAATAGTCGAATCAATTTTCTTACTGCTGATGCAACTCAATTATCATTTGCAAGTAATTCATTTAATGGAGTTATTTTCGGATTTAATGGATTAATGCAAATTCCACACCGAACGAATCGGAAGAAAGCGATACAGGAATGTTTTCGAATACTTAGGCCAAATGGAAGGTTTGTTTTTACTTCTCATGATCGTTCCCTTCCGAAATGGAAAAAATTTTGGGCGAACGAACGAAAAAAATGGAGGATTGGATTACAAGATAAAGCCCTTGTCGAATTTGGAGATCGGTATGGGGAAACTCCGAATGGAAAATTATTTATTCATGTTCCAGACTGTTCAGATGTACGAAAAGACTTAAAAGATGCGGGTTTTTTATTGGAGCGCGATGTATTGCGATCCCGCATTTCTGAAGAATCTAAGAGAGTCCAGGACTTTTCAGATGAATGTCGATTTTGGATCGCCCGTAAACCTGACCTTTAGAACTTAGTTACCTTAGCTGACTTCAAGGCATTCTTTGTCCAACTCCATCGTTGCTACACGAGTCGCTGGGCCAGTCATTTGAACATTGAATTCATCATCGATGAGCAGACCAATTTCTCCTCCTGGCATTTCAACGGTAATATTTTCATCACATGCCCCCATTTTCCGTGCTACTGCACCTGCCGCCGAACTGCTACTTCCTGAAGCCAGGGTATAGCCTGCACCGCGTTCCCAGATTTCAATTTTGATCCGATTACGATTAATGATCTGTAAAAATTGAACATTAGTACGGTTTGGAAAATTGGAATGATTTTCTAACCCCGAACCCAATTCCATTGCCAGTGCTTGATTTGCATTCTCCACAGGAATAACACAGTGTGGATTCCCGATTGTAGCGGCATAATATTGTAAGCTTTTGCCATTTACTTCAATTATTTCATTACAAACTTCTCTTGAATTACCCTGCACATTAACCGGAATTTTATCGCTATGAAAACTTACTTTCCCCATTTCAACAATTATGACCGATTTATCTTCTGATACCTGACAAGATACGATTCCACCCAATGTCTCGACTTGAAAGGGTTGTGTGGACACTTTTTTAATATCCCGTAAATATCTCGCAAATATTCTCAGTCCATTCCCACTCTTTTCAGCTTCACTTCCATCCGGGTTTAGAATTCTTAGCTTATAATCTGCCCGGTCTGACTTTGTAGGTCCGAGTAGAATCCCATCGGAGCCTAGACCAAAATTACGGTGGCATATCCGGATGATTTCCTTTTCCGAAAATGTGATGTCTTTTCCCTTGGGGTCAAAAACGAGATAATCATTTCCTAGAGCGTGATATTTTTCGAATTCCATAATAGGCAAAAATATTGTTTAGCAATTTGTTTGAGACGATTTAATTCTTTCCGAAACCCATTGAGCAATCAAATGATCTTCAGATTCAGATTTTCTAACAATACGCAAGAATTCTGCCGGATGGATGTCATTAGTCCCAAAGAATGCCCTGTCTCCCCCACAGCAAAACATTGTATCAAAGGGAAGTTCACCTCTCAATTTAGCTCTGGCTTTACCTATTACTCTTGGAAGCCAGGTGATACCATTCAACTTTTCGGTTTTGCCCGGAAGTGCCTTTGAATCGAGTTTCTCGAGCGAATGAATTCCTTTTTGTTCTTCAATAAAAAAATCTCTGCGTAAGTCATGAATAAGAAGAAAAGTACCAAGATCTGGAGTTCCTTCACATACCCAATCTTCAACATAATCAAAAATATCCATTTTATTGAGGCCAATTTTATTCAAAAATGGAAGATCATGCTGGATTGGAAAAGTATCGGCAGAAGTATTTCCATTACGGTATAGTTCTACTGCATTCTCCCAAATTCGAACTAATTCTTTTTGGTAATTAAAATTCATCAAGAAGTGATCGAAAAACTTCAGGCAACTGTCAACCTAAGATGTTTTTGCGAGTCGAAAATCGAGTTGCTTGTCCGATACAAAAACTTTGTCAATATGAACGCTGATTTCTTGGCCAAGCTTTAATTGAATCTTTGCATTCCTTGCGACGAGCGAAGTGCCATTGGAAGAGACTCGGTAACCCAGTTCACGGGGAAGTGTACGAATCGGTACGAATCCGCGTGCGAGGGTGTCAATCAGTTCAATAAAGAATCCTCTTCTGGAAATCTCAGTAATAATTGCTCGATGTGACGGTGCAGGTCTTTTTCCAATATCTCTTTTGTAGTACAGTAATAGTTTATCTTTTACTGATTCCCTCTCTGCATCCACGCTATTTCGTTCGGTTATGGACAAATGCTTTGCCGTTCCTTCCAGTCGAGCGTGGTCTATTTTCTTTCTCTTATTTCCACGGACATGATCTTCAATAGTTCGATGAACAATCAAATCGGCATATCTACGAATGGGAGAAGTGAAATGAAGGTAATCATTTTTCGCCAGTCCATAATGTCCATCGGGGGTACTCTTATAACAAGCCTGCTTTAAACTTCTTAAGAATTTAATTCGGAGAACCTGAGATAGTGGATGCTTATTCATTGCAGTAAGCATTTTAGTCACTTCCTTCCTTCCGGTTAGTTCACCGCATGAAATACCAAATACTTGTAGAAAGCCTCTTAATTCCTCTAAGTTTTCCGGATCTGGGTCTGGATGAACCCGAAAAACGCCCGGTAATTTTTGTTTTCGTAATTCAATTGCAAGCCGTTCGTTTGCTAAAAGCATAAACTCTTCAATCATGTGATGACTTTCATCACTTTCTGACTGTAAAATTTCTTCAGGTTCCCCCTTTTGATCGACTAAGATTTTGACCTCTGTTGATTCCAAATCGAGTGAACCTTTTTTCATCCGTTCGGCTCGGAGTACTCTTGCAATTGAAGCAATTTTACGAATATTTACCTGCAGGTCCTGAAGGAGATTATCAGGGAGTTCATTTAAGAGTTTTCCAGGGTTCCCAGAATAACGACTAGGGGGTGGCTTGGCAGATTTAATCTTTTCGAGTTCATCTTCCTTCAAAAATAGACTGGCTTGTTCATAGGTCAGTCTTTTATCGCTTAGAATAACGGACTCAGTAATTTTTGAACGTACTACATTACCTTCTTTTGAGAAGACAAAGAAGACTGACTTAACCAATCTCTCTTCGCCCTCCACTAAACTACAAATCCCACTTGATAAACGATGGGGCAGCATGGGAACGACTTCCCCCACTAAATAAGTTGAATTCCCTCTCCGATTGGCCTCACGATCTAGGGCACTGCCTTGTTTTACGTAATGAGAAACATCTGCAATGTGGACTCCGATTTCCCACTCACCATTTTGTAATTCCTTTACCGATAATGCATCGTCAAAATCACGGGCATCCAGTGGATCAATCGTTAGTGTGAAGATACTTCGGATATCTTTCCGATCGGTAAGATCTTCCTTTGAAACTTGATCGGGGCAAGCTTTTGCTTCCTCCATTACCTTGTCTGGGAAATTTCCACTTAACCCATATTTTGCTAAAATTCCTTTATGATCAGTAAGTGGATCGTCGCTTGGTCCCAGTACCCGAAGGACCTTACACATAGGAATACGAGCCGGCGGGTCCCATCGCACAAATTGGGCTAATACTTTATCATGCTCAACCGCATTTCTTTGGTCTCCAAGAATCTTAAAGGGAACAAAGAGCCTCGAGTTTTCAGCTTGTACGAGTGAACGGCCAAGGTCCCTTCGCAAGTAACCTAGGAATTCAGTTGTTCCACGCTTGATGATTTTCCTGACCTCGTAGCGAGCCTTGGAAGGTTTTCGATCTCTTTTTTTACGGTCAAATTTTTTCGTTTTGGGGGGCAGGACGGTAAGTTCAACTGTGTCTCCGTGAATTGCCGTACCAGAAGAACCTTTTGCGAGGGCAATGGGTTCGTCTTTTCCTTCTACAACAACTTTTGCTCGTCCTTGTTTCCCAAAATATAAAATGCCATGGACTTTTACTCGGCCCACAGAGTTAAAATTTTAAAAAATTGATAAAATAAAGACTGATTCTTAATCCTTGGTCATTTCCCAGCCAATGGGAAGGGCGGCTGAGATGTCATTGGTCGATTCAGATTTTTTATCAGCACCATCTTCTTTGTTGATTGCTGCTGAAAAGACTCCGTTTTCATCTTTTCCTTTTGTATCGTCATACCAACGAATTGTACCGTCGCTAAAAAGTACATGACCCCCTTCACCTGCCCAAGGAGAATCCACATCCCAACTGTCTGAACCGGATTCGAGGCCTCTTGTCCAAATGATTGGGTATGCACCACTTTTTAAGTTTCGATTAAATTTTCTACTTTCTGCGTCATCACCGGGAATGGCAATAGTATACCCGATCGCATCTTTTACGCTATCAAGTTCTCCATACTCACTGGGGATTTGTGAGGGTGGTCCATCTCCACTATCGTCTTCGAGTAAGTCCCTGTACTTTTCATCATCAGGAAGAAACCAAAGTTCAGGTCGGGTGTCATTGGTCTTTTTACGGTACCAAATTGCAAAGTCAGCTGCACTTTTCACATCATCACTCATCGGGAAGGAGAATTGACTCTTGGTTACAAGAGACTCGTAGATAGTCTTTAAATTTTTCTGAGCAGCCGTTCTGCCTGCTGTACCAAACACATCGCCAAAACCGACAAATGCAATCCCAGCAAGAATACCAATGATTGTGATGACTACGAGAAGTTCGATTAGGGTAAACCCTTTTTTCTTAGATTTTTTTACATTCATGTTTTCGTGATTCGGTTCGGTAAAATAAGCATAAATTAAACTACAATTTAATATGGTAATGCAAAACCTTCACAGAGGGCAAGTGCCTTCTTTTGCGCCTCATTTAAAACAGAGGAGTCTTCCGGGTTGGAAAGAACATCAGAAATTATACTGGCAATCTCTTTCATTTCATTTTCCTTCATTCCCCGAGAAGTAACTGCGGGAGTTCCAATGCGCAAGCCACTGGTTTGGAAAGGACTACGAGTTTCCCCAGGCACCGTATTTCGATTCAGGGTTACATTCGCTCCATCCAAAGCAATCTGAGCTTTCTTTCCTGTTAATTCCGGGTGTGATGGACGTAGGTCGAGTAGCATTAAATGATTATCGCTTCCACCACTCACTAAATGAAAACCCTTCGCACTTAATGCAGTAGCGAGAGAAGCAGAGTTATTAATCACTTGTTGTTGGTATTCTTGGAAGGAGGGTTTTGCTGCTTCCTTGAAACAAGTGGCTTTCGCCGCAATTACATGCATGAGGGGACCCCCTTGATTACCAGGGAAGACGGCAGAGTCGATTGCCTTTCCGTATTCTTCTTTACACATAATGAGTCCCCCGCGTGGACCCCGGAGAGTTTTGTGGGTCGTTGTGGTAACAAAGTCAGCATGAGGAACGGGGGAGGGGTGCAACCCAGCGGCAACAAGACCAGCGATATGGGCAATATCCGCTAGCAATAATGCCCCACATCCTTTTGCAATCGTACCCATTCTTTCAAAATCAATAACTCGGGGATAAGCCGATGCCCCTACGGTAATTAATTTGGGCTTTTCCCGATTCGCAATTTCTTCAATTGAATCGTAATTAATGTAGCCCGTCTCTGGATTCACTCCGTAGTTAATTACCTCATAGAGCATACCGCTACAATTTTTGGGATGACCATGAGTAAGATGACCACCATCTTGCAAGCTCATCGTTAAAATTTTGTCATTGGGTTGTAGCATGGCAAAATAAACGGCCGTATTTGCCTGACTACCCGAGTGTGGTTGTACATTTGCGTACTCAGCTCCAAAAAGAGATTTGGCACGTTCAATCGCAAGGCTCTCTGCGACATCGACATGTTCGCATCCACCATAATATCTTTTTCCCGGATATCCTTCCGCATACTTATTTGTTAGTACGCTTCCAGTTGCTTCTATAATTGCGGGCAGTGTGAAATTTTCCGATGCAATTAATTCGATGTGCGTGCGTTGTCTGATTTTTTCCTTTTCGATTGCTTGAAAAATTTCTGGATCAAGCTCTTTAAGGGAGGTGGGATCGAGAAAGGATGAGGATGAAGTGGATGCTGTTTCTGTATTGTACATGGTGAAAATAATAAACTTATGAAATTAAAGAGTTTTCTCAACCCAGTTGAGAAGAGAGGGGAGTGCTTCTTTCATTCGATCTCTACATTCCCTGTAGACTTCCATATCCTGACCATAGGGATCCGGTAACTCTTTTGATCCTTGATCGATGAATTCTCTCATCAGAAATATAGATGTGCTTTCCGGCACTTCAAAATACATGTTGAGTAATGCACGGTGAGATTCTGTCATGCAAAAAATGGCCGAGGCATTCTCGAGGGTGGCACGGGTTAATGCTGCACTTCGATGATCAGATATGTCCAAGTCCAATTCTTGGCATGCCTGTATCGAATTGTCAGATGCCTGGTCCCCATCCATTGCAGAGATACCGGCTGAAAAAACGCGCACCTTTTTTGTAATTTTTGACTTGGTCAAAGCATCTTCAAATAATTTTTCCGCCATTGGACTACGACAAACATTAGCAGTACATACAAATACAACTAGTTTTTCTTGCTTACGTTCCTTTTTCTCTCGGCTTTTTTTTCCCATGTTCGAATATCACTTTTTCTCGATCTTCCGACAAAAAGGCAAGATTGAATCAATTTATGTTCTAGAAAATTCTTTATGTCCAATGTCCTTACGAAAATATTTTGAGGTAAAATGAATCTTTTCACATAATTCGTATGCTCGATCTCTTGCCTGTTCTAAACTTTCCCCCCATCCCACTGCTCCGAGCACTCTTCCCCCTGCACTCACGATTTCTTGTTTTTCATTTAACTGGGTCCCGGCATGAATAATTTGACTATCCTCCGAAGAAAGTTCGGGTTGTTGGATTACCTCTCCCTTAGGATAACTTTCCGGATAGCCTTTGCTTGCAAGAACTACAATCATTGCCGATTGATTTTTAATTGCCAACTTGGATGGTAAAGTACCTGCTTTTGCAGATTGAATTAAAACAGGAACAAGGTCTTCTTGCACTAATGGAAGAATTACCTGAGTTTCAGGATCTCCAAACCGCACATTAAATTCAAGTACTTTGGCACCATTGGAGGTAAGCATTAAGCCAATGTATAATGTGCCTCGGAAATCGATTCCATCTGCTTTTAGTCCCTTCAGGGTGGGGATAACTATCGAATTTTCGTACTCTATTAACATTTCATCAGTTACCAACTTGGTTGGTGCATACGCCCCCATACCTCCGGTATTTAAACCAGTATCACCTTCTCCTACTTTTTTATGATCTTGGCTGATCGGAAGGGTGACATAATTCTCACCTGAACAGATTAAATGGAGCGAAGCCTCCTCCCCTTCTAAAAACTCCTCAATTACAACCTCTCGTCCACTATCTCCAAAACTGGCGCCGTCCAGCATATCTTGGACGGCAAATTCTGCCTCTTTCAGGGTAGAACAAATTAATACTCCCTTTCCTGCTGCTAATCCACTTGCTTTTACTACAACCGGAAGTGAACAGGTGGATAGATATTCAAGTGCGGGTTGAATCTCGCTAAAATTCCCGTAGGAGGCAGTGGGTATGCCATGTTTAGCAAGAAAATCTTTGGAAAATGCCTTGCTCCCTTCCAATCGGGCTGCTTCTTTATTGGGTCCGTAAGCTAATATACCCTCCGATGCCAATGTAGTGACTGCACCATTACATAGAGGAACTTCCGGGCCAATGATTACAAAGTCTACCTCTTCCTGTTTCGCCAAAGTTACAATTTGATCATTTTTTTCGACATCGAGAGGGAAAGTAAGAAATTCTTTAGTTATTCCACCATTGCCCGGGGCAACAATGACTTTATCGACTAATGGACTATTCGAACACACTTTTGCCAGTGTGTGCTCCCTTCCTCCGCTTCCAATAACAAGAATTTTCATATTTTCTTCCTTCATCACTAACCGATCTCCTTAAAAGTAGACAATAAGTCGAGGCAATTTTATTTTTGTGAAGAACTAAATGTGGATTTTGCTTCCCCTTCGGTCAAAATTTGCCTACTCGGATGGTATGCGGGTATTTTTTATTGGTATTGGTGGAACGGCGATGGGAAACGCGGCGATTTTACTCAAAAAACAGGGTCACGAGATAGCAGGATCTGATCTTGGAGTATATCCCCCTATGTCGGACGTTCTTGCGAACGCCGGAATTGAGTTGTTTGAAGGATTTGATCAGCAGGTTATGAATTCGTGGAATCCGGACCGGGTGGTCGTCGGCAATGCAGTTTCTCGAGGAAACGAACAGGTCGAGTTTATTTTGAGTACTCGAAAGTTTCCTTATGTTTCTCTCCCTCAACTGATCGGTGAAGATTTAATCAAGTCGAGACCATGCTTGGTGGTTGCCGGTACTCATGGGAAAACAACGACAACTTCTCTGTCTGCGTTTGCATTGGAACAGATTGGTTTATCTCCGGGATATTTAGTAGGTGGGGTTCCATTGGATTTGCCCTCTGGAAATGAACTGGGAGCGCTGGGGTCACCATTTGTAATTGAGGGAGATGAATACGATTCTGCTTTTTTTGATAAAAGAAGTAAATTTATTCATTATCGCCCCCGTATCTTAATTTTAAATAACTTAGAATTTGATCACGGAGATATTTTTAGGGATTTAGAAGATATTTCCCGAAGTTTTTCCCATCTTCTCCGAATTGTGCCATCCAATGGATTTGTGCTTCGAAATGGAGATGACATGAACATTATTTCTTTGCCCAACGCTCCATGGTGCACGACATTTTCAGTCGGTACAGGGGACCGAAATGATCTACAAATTAAAAATTTTGCCGAAAACAAAGACGGTACGAAATTTGAACTTTTTTGGCAGGGCGAAAAGATTTGTTCCATTGATTGGCAAATGCCAGGAGAATATAATGCCCGAAATTTAGCGATGTCATTTTTGAGCTCCGTATTGACTCAAGCCATTTGCGAGGGAAAGGAAATCCTCCGAACTAATCCATTTTCCGGTTTTAAATTACCTGATTATTCATCGTGTAAGGGCGTGAAGCGTAGGCAGGAAATCTTGGTGGACCAAGACGAGTTTACGGTTATTTCAGACTTTGCTCATCACCCCACCGCGATTGCTGGTACATTAGAGTCGTTGCGGGCTAGGTGGGCCAATCGAAAGATCATCGCATGCTTTGAACCTCGAAGTAATACGGCAGTAACCAATATTTTTCAGGATCGTTTTGCGGATTCATTATCTATCGCCGATGAGGTTCTGCTCGGTGCGGTTCATCGAGGCGACAAAATACCTGTTGCACAAAGGATTGATACACAAGCGATGATTGACAGGATTAAGAATTCAGGTCGAGAGGGGTGTTCTTTTTCGAAAAATTCTGACTTAGGAGATTATTTAAAATCAAAAAATAATCTGAATCAAGCGGTCCTAACTGTTTTCTTTTCCAACGGATCATTTGATGGAGAGATTGAAAAGTTTGTTCAATATGTTACCCCAAAGGATCTTTCATGAAGGATCTTGTGGCGAAGGTAATTTCGGAGGCAAAATTGTCGAACAGTTCAATCCATGGTGTCTCTCATTGGCAGACCGTGGAGAGAAATGGAACTTATCTTTGCCAGTTCAATTCAGCGGATATTCAAGTGGTTCAATTATTTGCTCTATTTCATGATTCAAAGAGAGAGGATGATCATCGAGACTTAGAACATGGACCGAGAGCGGAAAAATATCTTCGGACAATTTCTCAATTAGTTCCTCTGAATGCAGTTCAATTTGAGGATTTATGCGAAGCCTGTCGTACCCACACAGTAGGGAAGGTTACTGAGAACATCACTATCGGTACCTGCTGGGACTCCGATCGTCTTGATATAGGCCGGGTCGGAATTAAACCGCATGAGAAATTTTTAATGAACCCAGAGGCAAAAAGAATTGCCCGAGAGGAAGACTTTAATGTTTTAGATCACTTTCTATTCGAAGGAATTATTTCGAATTCTTCAGTTTAAGCTCTTCAATCCATTTTCGATGAGGTCCTGAAAGGGTTATTTTATTTAAATTCTCCCACTTGATCCATTCCATATTGTATCGATTGATTTCACAATCTTGTTTAAGGGAAGTTAAGTAAATCGATTCTTCAAAATCGACCTGTCCGATTGTTCTTTTTTTAACGGCGAGTATTTTACCCTTTTTTGCAATTTCTAATTCAATAGCTTTAGGTAGCTCATAAATCCCGACCAATTTATTTCCTCCCTCCTTTGGTTTTTGTAGAAGGAGTGAGTCACTTGATTCAATCCAAAAACGTTTTATTTTTTGGAATGACTTTTTTTTCTTTGCTAGAACCGGAAATCTTTCTGGGTCTCCCTGTTTTCCACTTTTACAATAGGCCTGAACTGGGCAGATGGTACAGCAAGGAGATTGACGGTGACAAACAATTGCCCCGAGTTCCATTAATGCCTGATTATAATCTCCCGGTCTTTGAATATTAAGGAGTGTCTGTGCATGGGGTTGCAACTTCTTTTGAGCGACTGATCCATCCTTAAATTCTTCTCCGCAGGCCAATATTCGAGTCAATACACGGACTACATTTCCATCACAAACGGCTTCCTTTTGATTAAAGGAAATACTGGTAATCGCCGCGGCGATGTAGGGACCAATCCCGGGAAGGTTCTGCCAGGACTTTGCATCTGTTGGAAATGAATCCCATGTGCTTACGATTTTGGAAAGTTTATGTAAGTTCCTTGCCCTTGAATAATAGCCGAGACCTTCCCATCCCTTGAGAACCTCTTCTTCCTTAGCAGAAGCAAGCGAGTTAAAGTCAGGAAATTTTTCGATCCACTTTTTAAAATAAGGTAAAACGGTTGTGACCCGTGTTTGTTGAAGCATAAATTCCGAGATAACCGTTTTGTATAACGAAGAGTTATGTCGCCAGGGAAGCTCCCGTTGATGGCTATCAAACCATTCAAGAAGGTCTATCTGAAACTTTTCTCGATTTTCCAATTCTCCGAGAATATGCTTTGTGAGTAAATTATTCATGCTTGGCAGTTGCTTTTTCCGTCCGACTTTTCCATTGATAATTTAGATATGGTAAGTGCATCTTCAAATTCAGGTGAGGGAGAAAGAAAGAAAAAAAATTCTTATACCCTAAAATTATCCAATGAGCAAATGGACAAATTGGGGAATTCTTTAAAGTCCAGAGATTGGCCTACCCGTACTGTTCAATATGCCCGTTATGCATTCGATGGGGAATTGGTAAAGGTGGTTGTCTATGAAAGCGGTAAACTGGTTGTCCAGGGTAGAAAGACCGAGGATTTTGTGGCCAATATTCTTGAACCTGAGGTAACCGGAGAATTTTTACTCGGCTATGAGGAGGTGAATAACCCCGAATGGTTCGAACCGCATGCCGGGTTGGATGAAAGTGGAAAGGGAGATTTGTTCGGTCCGGTGGTCACGGCATGCGTTGTCGCTGATGGTGATATGGTCAGGGATTGGATGAATTCAGGTGTGAGAGACAGTAAGACAATCACAGATGGTGCGATTCTTAAAATGGCAAAGCAAATTAAGGATACGAAGGGTGTCGTGGTCAAAGTGGCATATACCAATATGGTCAAATACAATGAGTTGTACTTACAATTTGATAGTAATTTAAATAAATTCCTGGCTTGGTTACACGGTCGGTCTTTGAACGATGCCATTAAAGAAAGAAAACCATCCTGGGGTTTACTGGACCAGTTTACTAAACAACCACTCGTGCAGAAATACGTGGAAGGGCAGGACTTTGATTTACAAATGCGAACCAAAGCGGAGGAGGACCCAGTTGTGGCAGCCGCGTCAATAATTGCCCGAGCAACTTGGTTGCAACAGATGAAAAAGCTTGGCGAATTAGCAGGGTGTGTTCTCCCCAAGGGTTCAGGGTCTCAGGCAAAGGAAAAAGCAACATCCCTCTACCAAAAGTGGGGGGAGGAACGAATGAAAGAGTTCTGTAAACTTCATTTTAAAACTGCTTATGAGGCTATGGGAAAGACTCCTCCCGCAAAGCCAAAGTGGAATTCAAAATGGCGAAAGGGGTAAGGCCTCATATTTGAAAAGATGGTCAATCCACTATGGACTTTTGATCGGAAGCGAACGAAGGGATATCTGGGAATTATTGGGGTTGATGAGGCCGGCCGGGGCTGCCTCGCCGGGCCTGTAGTGGCGGGTGCTGTCTTGTTGAAAAATGATTTTTTTAAACATCGAGGAAATCGAAAGTCTTGCTCCACGGTTAATGACTCTAAACAACTCAAAGAGAAGCAAAGAGAGGACCTATTTGAACAGATTCAAAAACTAGAGGAGAAGGGAGATCTGTTCTGGGCATTTGGGGAGGCTTCGGTCGAGGAAATCGAAGCCGAAAATATTGTCGGGGCTACCTGCCTCGCAATGACGCGTGCAATGGAGGGGGTTTCCTTATCTTCCAAGGAAATTTGGAAGCCGGATTTTAAATCAGAAAAAGATTTGTTTGCGGATGCAATGAGTCGGAAAGAAAACACATGGGTGGTAAGCGTGGATGGTCGTCCGATGAAAAAACTTCCTTTTCAACATGAGGGATTGATCAAAGGTGATACTTTTTCATTGGCTATTGCCATGGGTTCAATAGTGGCAAAAGTAACCCGTGATCGGTTTATGAGAAAATTAGCGCTCGTTTATGAAGGGTATGATTTTGCCTCGAATAAGGGATATGGTTCTCCTAAGCATTTAGTAGGTCTACAGGAAAATGGTCCCTGTATTCACCATCGACCTCGATTTCTTAGGAAAATCTTAAATTGCGGAGCGGAGAAAAAATCAAATGAAGAAGATTCGCAAAGCCAGTTGAGTTTCTCGTAAAAAAAAGATATTTTTAATTCGTATGATTTTGTTAGGAGTAAATATTGACCATGTTGCAACATTGCGGCAGGCACGCTATCGCGATGAAGAAAATACCTTTGGAGGCTTTGTGGAGCCCGATCCTGCACAAATGGCCTGGCTCGCAGAAGATGCTGGTGCGGATGGAATTACTATGCATATTCGCGAAGACAGAAGGCATGTGCAGGTGGAGGATGTTCAACGGTACCAGGAAAAGATGAAAACCCGTTTGAATTTGGAAACCTCGATGTCGCTGGAGATGGTTCAGTTGGCTCAGGAAATAAATCCGGACAGCGTTTGCCTGGTGCCGGAAAATCGGAAAGAGGTAACCACCGAAGGCGGACTGGATGTGTGCGGGAATATTGAACGAGCGAACGAGGTGGTTCGCGAGTTACTTCAAAATGGAATCCCGGTGAGTATGTTTATTGATCCGGACCCTCACCAGTTGGAAGCCTGTGCAAAGATCGGTGCCCCATGGGTTGAGTTGCACACTGGAAGCTTTGCCCGTGCATGGTATGATTCCGAGCGAAGGGAAAAAGAATTAAGTATTTTAAGGGAGGGAATGCGAGTTGGATTGGAGCTTGGATTACGGGTAAATGCGGGGCATGGAATTAATTATGAAAATGTGGAGGGAGCCAAGACGCTGGAATCAATTTACGAATTTAATATTGGTCACAGTATTATTTCCCGTTCCCTGAACACCGGTTTGGTGGAATCGGTAAAAAAAATGCGTACCCTCTTGAATCAGTGACATCGATACCGGAAATTCCATTGGGTAGTAATGTGATAGGTCTTGGCATTGATACAATCGAAGTCTCCAGAATCAAGGAATCCATAGAAAGGCACGGGGAGCATTTTCTAAATAAGATTTTCACTCCTGAAGAGCAGTCGTACTGCGATGATAAGTCAGACTCCGCTCCTTTCTACGCCACCCGTTTTGCTTCCAAGGAAGCGATGGCAAAAGCTTTTCGTACAGGAATGGGCAAGGAGTTTGGATGGTTGGATTCCGAAGTAGTTCATGGAGATGCCGGAGAACCATTTATTAAATTGAGTGAAGCAGGCCAAGAATTACTTGAAAAAGTAGGTGCTTCCAAAGTGCTGATCAGTCTTACTCATTTATCAACTGTTGCTTCGGCAGTGGTAATCCTGGTTTCGTGATGAACTCCTTACCCAGCGATCCTATTTTGAGTTGCGAGGAAGCGCTTGCGTTTGAAAGCAATTATTTTAATGGCGACCAAGAGCGTGAATGGGAAGCAATGAATCAGGCGGGTGATGCATTAGGGGATGGCTTGTTGAGGGACATGCGCGAATTACGAACTATTCCCCATCGCCCACGAATTTTGGTTTTAGTAGGCAAGGGCCACAATGGAGGCGATGCTTTGATTGCAGCCAAACGCCTACTGAAGACTATACCCACGGCACGTGCAGTAATTTGGCAGCTCTGTAAATGGCAGGATTGTAAGCCACTTTGCCAGAGGGCTCATGTTGAACTGATCGAGTTGGTTGGTAAGCGAGTAAAAGAGGTTGAACCCCTTGAAGCTTTGAAGGGGAGGGGAGAAATTGAAAAGATTTTTGCAGATTTACTACAAGAGCGCGATTTCTCTGCTTCAATTGATGGTTTACTGGGTATGCAAGCAAGATCTCCGCTGAAGTTTCCAATTGCTGACTTAATTTCTGTAATCAATCAAAGCGAAGGGATCGCAGTTCGAGCATCTGTGGATATACCCACTGGAGTGGGGCAAGATTTTTGTGGTGAAGCACTTCGGGCTGATTTTACCTATGCAACGGGTATCGCAAAGAGCCCTATTATTGAATCGGGTAATCAAAAGTGGACGGGCCGCCTTCGTTATTTGGATCTCGGTTTTTTTGTAAAGAAATCAGACCGATCTTTTAAAAGCTCACAAAAGCAGGTTCTATGTGGCTCGGCATTGAGGAAATTACGTACATTAAGACCGGCTGACTGTGACAAGCGTACTCATGGTCACCTATTTCTTCTCGCAGGTTCGCGGGAGTTGGGGGGAGCAGCAATGATGGCTGCACAAGCCGCTCTAAAAGCTGGCGTAGGTCTTCTTACGGTCGGTATTCCCGAATCTTTACATTCGTCTTTTGTTGCCCAGCGACCAGAAGCAATGTGGATTCCCTTACCGGAAACTCCAGAGGGTGGATTAGCGCTTGAGGGATTAGGCAAAATTCGCCAATTTCTTGGTAAAGCAACCGCCCTGGCGATTGGTCCAGGATTAGGTATAGAAGCCGAAACGCATTCGCTTGTTCGCGAGGTACTTCACTTGTGGAAAGGTTCGGTCGTTATTGACGCGGATGCCCTCCGTTCTGAAATTTTGGAAAACATTCCTGTACCGGAACGTTTAATCCTTACCCCTCACGCCGGTGAGTTTAAACGCTTTGCTGGTTCACAATCAGCGAGAGAATATTCATCTTTAACTGGTTCAATTGTGGTTCTTAAAGGAGCACATTCAGAAATTATCTCTACGGAGAAACATCATTATTGTTTTTCTGGTAGCTCGCTTTTAGCACGAGGGGGAAGTGGTGATTTACTGACAGGAATTATTGGCGCTTTACTGGCAAAAGCAAAATACGATCTTTTTTCCACCGCTTCACTCGGAGTGCTTTGGCACGGCCGAGCAGGAGAGGTTCTTGCGCGTCAGCATGGACAGGAAGCAGTTTATTCGACCGATGTCTTAGATTATCTATCCTTTGCAATACGAAATGACTTCTGAACAACCTACTCTTCTCGTCCTCGCTGCTGGCATGGGTTCCCGTTACGGAGGACTAAAGCAACTTGATCCTGTTGGACCGAGCGGAGAAACGATCATGGACTATTCGATCTATGACGCCCGCAAGGCTGGTTTTAATAAAGTTGTTTTTTTAATTCGGGAAGAAATTGCAGAAATTTTTCGCGAAAAGATAGGCGCTAAATATTTGGGAATCATGGAGGTGTCGTACGCTTTTCAGGAAAAAAGTGATCTGCCTCTTGGATGTAATTTTCCGGAAGGCCGGGAAAAACCATGGGGTACGGGTCATGCGGTTTGGGCAGCCAGGAAAGAACTCGAGCATAGTCCGTTCGCAGTGATTAATGCGGATGATTTTTACGGAGCGGAAACATTTAAAGTTCTGTATGAGCAATTTACGGAGTTTTCTACTTTTTCAATACACGATGAACTGCCATGTGCAATGGTCGGGTTTCGCCTTTCCGAAACCATGTCCGAGTACGGGGCAGTTTCTCGTGGAATCTGCCAGACTGAGAGTGGAGTTTTAAAAAAAGTGGAGGAATGGACTGGAATTCAAGGAAATCCAATTATCGGAATTAATAGCAAGGGAGAAGGAGGAAAACTGACCGGCGAGGAATTGGTCTCCATGAATGTTTGGGCTTTTCCCTCTTCTGTTTTTGAATTTCTGGAAAAAAGCTTTGTTGAGTTTCTTCACAAACTATCAGATGCGGAGAAGGAGGAATTTTATCTTCCTTTTGCGGTGGATCAATGGATTAAGCAAGGGATTGCCCAAGTCCAGGTGAAACAGGCGAAATGCGAATGGATGGGGGTGACTTATAAGGAAGATAAACCCCGTGTTGAGGAATCAATCGCAAATTTGGTTAACGCTGGATTTTACCCGAGCCCGTTGAGTATGGCGTAATTTTTTGTATCAATGTTCCCCTATTGATTGAACTCATTGAAGCGAGGTAACAAGCAAAGTATTTGCTTAGCCGAATTGGGGGGTAATCTCAATTTTTTCACCTGCTTTGACCTCTATTTTTCCGGATTGATCGGGGTCGTTATCGTTTCGGTATAACTGAACGGTCAGGGAGGCATTTTTTCGGGATGGAGACCAGGCCCACTTGCCAATTTCAATAAAGTTCATCGGGACGCCTTCATCCCAATTTAATCCAGGACCTTCCCCTCGAAGGTAGGGTTTATTTCCAATTCCAATCATTACATTAGCTACGACTGAAGTGGTGCCCGTGGAAGATGTTTTGGGGACTGAAATTTCCTTATTTTCAAGTGATGAAATACTACTTCCCGAGGAATCGCTTGGGTCAGTCTCTTGCAGTATGGCATCGACCTTACGCAGGGTCTCCGCAGGGTCGGGAAGTTCGAGTGCAAGCTCTTCAATCACCGGTTCTTCTTGAACGTCAGTATTATCGGGTGACTCCTCACTTGGTTGGCTTTTTTCAGGAGTAGCGGTCTCGTCATTGGTATCAAGTTCATCTTCAATTGTTTGGTCTTGGCCTTCTGGAGAGGATTCAAGTGCAGGATTTGGTGGAGTAGGAGGTTCCATTTCGTCTTCATTCTGGCCCTCTAGTTCAATCTCAACCTCTCCGCTTGATTCTTCAGTATCCTGCCCGAACGATTCAGTTTCAACGCTCGACTCGACGATGGTTTCTTCTGCCGGGTCCGATTCAATAATTTCTTCCTCTATATCCTCCTCTTCTTTTGTTAATTTGGAATCATCGGAAAGAGGATCGCTTTCCACATTATTCGGTGAGCGATCGGAAACTAGTTCTGGGTCTTTTTTTTCAATCACCACAGGTTCCGGGAATTCGGTGGGTAATGTTTGAACTAACTTTTTAAGACTTTGAACCTCCTTGGATAGGGAATCGATCGAGTTTTGAATCAAAGGAATATTCTGAGCCATTTGAGCAACGGCAGGGTCCGGTTCTGGAAGGAGGGGAGTTTGAACCACTAATTCTTCGAGTCCTTTCAATTTTTCCATCAGACTCCTTTTAATTTCATTTAAATCATTAGGGAGTTCAGAAAGGGTAGGGTCGGGGGAAGGCTCTTGTTTTTGAGAATCGGATACAATTTTATCAACCAATGTGGGGACTTTATCAATTTTTACTGAAAATGCCTCCAACTGGCTTTTCATTTCTTTTATGTCAAAATAAGTCTTTCGATGGAGTTCCTCGTCTTTTCGATTCGAAGGATCAAATGCAATGGCGAGAAACCGGTCAATTAAATGAGGTATGAAGACGAGAATGGAAGCGAGGCCTGAGGCGAGAATACAAGTGGTCAGTTGCCACTGATCAAGGGTTTTATTTACAGTTAGATGAAGATATGCAAAGCCGATGACCAATGAAATGATAAAAAGGGCAGCACAATAGAAAGGCCATTTGGTAACCCCTTCTTTTTCTTCCTCGTTTTCTTCGAAATCCATTTTAAATAAATAAGTTAAATATTATCTGTTTGTTTTTTCTAAAAGAACCAAGCGAAAAATGTAAAAGAATTCATTATGTGCGATCTCGTTCAGGAAAACCCACTTTTCGATACACTTTTCCGAGAATTTTATAAGCTCGTTTTTGGGCAGCATTTGCACCTTGTGCAAGAACACTTTTCAGGTATGTCTTGTCTTGGATCAATTCGTGGTATTTTTCACGTACAGGTTGGAGAGAATCGCTGATCAGTTCGGTTAACTCTGATTTTAGTACGCCATACCCTTTGCCTGCAAAATGTTCTTCGAGTTGATCGGTATTTTGACCTGAAAGCGCAGAATGAATGGAGAGAAGATTTGCCACACCCGGCTTTTCTGAGTTGGATTCGATTTTGGAACCGGAATCTGTTACAGCCGATGAAATTTTCTTTTTGATCAAATCTGGTTCATCAAGAATAAAGAGGGTTGCCCGCTCATTTTTATCTGATTTTGACATTTTACGAGTCGGTTCAGAAAGAGACATAATTCGTGATCCCACTTTAGGGACATAAGGCTTGGGGATGACAAATGTTTCAGAATATTGATGGTTAAATCGTTGTGCAAGATCACGACAGAGTTCAAGGTGCTGTCGTTGGTCTTCACCCACTGGAACTTGATCTGCATTGTAGAGCAAAATGTCAGCAGCCATTAAAACAGGATAGCATAGAATACCTGCATTAATCGAAGCTTGGGGCCGTGCACCCTCATGACTGAATTTGAGATCATCACCGTCCGAGTGAGTAGCTTTAAATCCAAGTTTTGCAGTTTTATCCTTAAACTGAGTCATTCTTTGAAGCTCGCCAATCGGAGTAATGCAAGTGAGGATCCAGGCCAATTCAGTATGTCCGACCACATGGGATTGTACAAATTGATGGCATTTTTCAGGATCCAGTCCGCAGGCAATATATTGTGCGAGGCAATCAAACACATTTTGTCGAAGCAATGCTGGCTTTGCTGGGGTGGTAATTGCATGTAAATCAACAATGCCAAAAAAACATTCATTCTTCTCAAGCATTTCCGCCCAATTGCGAACGGCACCTAAATAGTTTCCTAAAGAAAGTTTCCCCGTTGGCTGGGCACAGGAGAGAATGACTTTTTTTTTGCCTTCTGAACTCATAAGATTTTCAAAATAAATAGTTTGTGGACATGATAAATATAATTTTATATATACATTCTAGAAATAATCACCCTAAAACATTTACCCCATTTGTTATGGATACAACATCCGACCAATCAGTTCACGATGATCTAAGAGATCTTCTCAAACGTTGCCCTGCGGGAACTTTTGAAGCAGCCATTGCATTTCGCTTGGACAAAGACGTCACGCAAATCGAGAAAATTGTTCTTGGTATTATCGATCGTCACCTTGAACCCGAGCAGAGAGAAATTCTGTCAAAAAGCGATGATTCTCTTAGAATGTACGAAGATTTGGGAATGGATTCGTTAACCATGTTGGAAATTGTGATGCTTATTGAACAAACTCTAAAAGTGAGCATTGATAATGAAGAACTTAGGGATTTACGCACTTTAGGAGATGTAAAAGTGTACCTCGATGCGAAAGCAAGGGGGGAAGCACCACCCAAACGATCTAAAAGTTATCGTATTGAGGAAATCGCTTCACTTATGCCTCACCGTGAACCATTTCTTTTCTTAGAAACGGCAAAAATTGACGACAAGGAAGCAATTGCCACATACAAAATCTCGGGAAATGAATATTTTCTTGAAGGGCATTTTAAAGAGAATCCTGTTTTCCCAGCCTCGATCATGATCGAAGCCCTTGGTCAGCTTTGTGTGTTTTTCCTCCTTAAAGGCGATAGCTCTTCCCTTAGTTCAAAAGTTGATCCCAATACGATTTTCTTTACTTCCTGCGATGGCGTGAAGTGCCGAAGGATTTGTAAACCCGGTGACAAGTTAACCATGAAAGTTAAGGTTTCTAGAATTCGTCACCCACTTGCTTGTTTTCAAGGAGAGATTACAGTTGATGGTCAAAGAACAGCACATGCTGAGGAAATTAAATTGGCTTTTGATTATTTCCCTGTGATCGACGCACAGGATACCAATTTTGCTCGGGAATCTGGAAATACCAATATTTCGAATGGAGTGAAGGATCTTACCAATGGATCAAATGGAAAATTGAAGAGATCGTTTTCTTAAATACCATCCAAGAATAAATTTAATTCCTTCATTCCCTATTCTTTCGAATACTGTAAAAGTTGAATCAGGCTGCTTTTTTTTATGCCACCTTTCCTCGTCCTACTGAAACATTCGTAAGGCGTGAATTACGCGCCTTTGCACAGATTGGTTTTGATCCAGATCTGTATTCAATTTGGAAAGGTCGTTCAGAATGGGAAGGGAAAAAAATACTTAAATTCCAATTCTTTCGCCTTTTATATCTATTTTTCTGGATTCCTTACTGGGCATGGTTAAAACCCCAGGTTTTTAAGGAAATCCTTGTCGAGCTTTGGGCAAAGCCCTGTCCTAATTTGCAAAACTGGAACGAAACCTTTCTCGCGTTGGGTTTTGCCTTAGTAGAAGCACATAACTTTAAAAATAAAAAATATTCCCTACTTCATGGAATTTGGGCAACAATGCCTGCTACCGCAGCATTAGCATTAAGTAAATTGACGAATACTCCCTTTTCAATGGGAGCACATGCTTATGATGTGTTTCGAACTGGTGGGGATTGGTTACTTCAACATAAGTTTGAAAATGCTTTATTTATAAGAACTTCCTCACAGTCAACAGCACGAAGAATTGAACAACTTGGAGTTCCAATTAAGAAAATCAAATTAATTCGAAGAGGATTAGCAAATTGGCCCGTTCGGTCCAATTTTGAATTAGTTAATGAATCTCGATTGGAATTATTAAGTGTAGGGCGATTAGTTGAGAAAAAGGGTTACATTTATCAGTTGAAAATCGCAGTTGAACTCTTTTCACGAGCGGTACCGTTTCGCCTTCAAATTATTGGCTCCGGACCTTTGGAAAAGTTTCTTGTAAAGGAAACAAATCGTCTTGGAATCGCAGATCATGTATTATTCATAGGGAGCAAGTCTCAGAAAGAAACGAGAAAGGTTTTCCTGGAGTCGGATATTTTTCTTTTTACTGGTGTTGTTGCAAAAAATGGCGATCGAGATGGC
>NZ_CAXLMO010000007.1:0-4026 GCF_964187635.1 Candidatus Seribacter sulfatis
TGCGTCCTAACCGGGCAATATAATCACACAAATGGAGCGGTCGACCTCAATGGTAAAGTACTCCCAGGAAAGCAAATGCTCGCAATTGAAATGGGCAAAGCGGGTTATGAAACAGCAATGATTGGAAAGTGGCATCTCAAAGTTGAGCCCAAGGATTTTTCTTATTACTGCGTGCTACCCGGACAAGGTAAATACCATGGTCCCTCCTTTCGAATTCGGGGAGAAAAGCCGTGGGGGAAAAATCTGATCGAATTTCCAGAAAAACACTCCACGGATGCCATCACTGACCTGACCCTTGATTGGCTTAAGAAAAGAAAGGATGATAAACCATTCTTTCTCATGCATCACTACAAGGCTCCTCATGATTACTTTGAAAATGCAGAAAGATATGAAAATTATCTTGCTGATATTGATATTCCAGAACCTCCCACTCTTTGGAAACGGGATCCCACATTCGGATCGCTCGCCACCCGCGGAGACAATGACGAGTTAATTCCGCATATCGGAACATCCATCGGAAATCGTAACCCCCGGCGATCCTACCTGCGTGATCTACCCGAAAGATTCCCTAAGGAATTTCCTGAAAACTATGATCCTAACAATTTTACCGACGAAGAAAATACTCGCCTTGCCTACAACGCCTATCTCAAAAAATTTCTTCGGTGCGTAAAAGGAATTGATGATAATCTAGGTCGCCTATTTGACCACCTTGAAGCCAGTGGCCAAATGGATAATACCTTAATTGTATATACCGCGGATCAGGGCTTCATGCTCGGCGAACATGATTATCAGGATAAACGATGGATGTACGAAGAATCCATGCGAATGCCCCTTATGGTCCGTTATCCAAAATCGATTCAGGCAGGCCAGAAATTTGATTCGATTATTGAAAATGTGGACTTCGCCCCCACCCTGCTCGACTTTGCTGGTGCGTCTATCCCCAAGCCTGTCCAAGGTCGTTCATTTAAAAGTATTCTTGAAACCGGAGAAGAAAAAAAGGAATGGAAAAAAGCCGCTTATTATCGCTACTGGATGCATATGGCTCATCATGATAATCCCGCCCACATTGGAATGAGAACCAAGCGTTATAAACTCATTTACTTTTATGGGTGTAATTATCAGGGAGAGTACCAGACACCGGCAGGATGGGAATTATACGATATGAAAAAGGATCCTCAGGAAACCAAAAATATCTACGATGATCCAAAAAACGCCAAGCTTATCAGCTCACTAAAGAATTGGATGGCAAAACTGCGAAAAAAAGTGGGAGATGATGGATCCCATTATCCAGCGTGCGAAGAAATTGTTCAGGAATTTTGGGACTACAGTGAAGCAGATCAGGAAAAAGCCCGAAAAATATCCGGGGAGTATTTATCCAGAAGAAAGGCTGAGCTTACATCAGGGTTGCTCAACCCAAAGACCTTTGGAAAACCTTGATTTAGAATACTCTAAACTATTGACTTCCCTACATGTTTGATCATTCGATTGGGGTGTTCTTGCCTATTCTTAAACACCCTCAATCAAATGAAAAATATTAATTTTCTATTCCAGCTTTCCCTTTGCATATTTTCATGCTGCCTTATTTATGGAAAAAAACAGCCAAACCTGATCGTTTATATGATCGACGATTTGGGATGGAATCAAATCAGTGCAAAGCAGGCCACCATGGGAACCCATACCGGTTCCTTCATCACCCCTAATATAGAGAACATTGCCAACCAAGGCTTGAGCTTTACTGATGCCTACACCCAACCCAATTGTGCACCCTCTCGTGCAGCCATGCTGTCGGGACAATATCCTGCCCGGGTAAACAACAGCGTGTATGTTGTCGGGAGCCTAAACCGAAACAAAAAACCGGGTATCACCAAGGAAGAAGCCAATTTCACCGGCCCAAATCAAAGTGAAGATGTTGCCTCCTCAGCTATTACTATTGCTGAGGCTCTTAAAAAAAATGGATACAATACTGCCCATATTGGGAAATACCATGTGGGTGGTCACGGCACGGATAAAACAATGCCTGAAAATCAGGGCTTTGATATCAATATTGGAGGATATTCGCAAGGTCATCAACCCACCTGCTTTTCCAAAAAGATTAATGATTCTTGGCAATTCGCAAGACTTGGGCAGGGAGACTTCGACCGCTTTGCCAAACCCTACACGGAAGCGTATGTAGAAAAATACAGTATTCCCAATAGTCAGATCGGAAAACCCAAGCATGTATGTGATGCCCTTGCCGATGCAATGGAAGAAACGGTAGATACGCTGTCTGCCAAAAATAAACCATTCTATTTACAGCTCCATGCCTACGCGGTTCATGGACCCGTACAGTCTAGACCGGACCTCAAAGAAGCCGCACAAAAACGTCTGGATGCAAAGAATTCTAGAAAGGCTAATTTAGCTGGTTTCATATCGGGAATGGATGCGGTCCTTGGAAGACTCCTTGATTCAATCGAAGACCCAAATGGGGATGGGGATAAAGGCGATAGCATCGCTCAGGACACCCTGATCATTTTCACCTCAGACAATGGAGGTACCCATGGTGACAACCTTCCTTTACGTGGAGTGAAAGGAATGTTTACCGAAGGTGGCATACGTATTCCTCTGATTGCCTATTGGCCTGGTATCATTCCAGCAAACACGGTTAGCGACAGGATGGTTCACGGAATCGACTTTTACCCCACTCTCCTTGAACTTGCAGGAAATACATGGCTTCCACCCGCTAAAAAGCATCCATTAGATGGAGAATCTTTTGCTAAATTTCTTCGTAACCCAAAACTTTCAGATAAACGATCTCCCATCTTTTATTTGTTTCCCGGATACATGGATGTGCGAGCTCAACCCTGCGTTGTCATAATTGATGAAATCGAAAATAAACGCTATAAGTTACTATATTACTACGAAGCAAATTCGTGGGAACTTTATAACCTTACGGATGATATTGGAGAAGACAGAAACATAATCAAAAAGCATCCAAAGATCGCCTCCAACCTATCGAATAAAATTCAAGACTGGCTCGGGCAGAAACATCCAACCTGGAAACCAAAATTTCCACTTTCTAAAAAAGACGGTAAACCGGTTCTTCCTAAGTTCCTGTAAGCAAAACTTTTTCCTGTTAAATTAGTAATGAAACAGGAGATTGATTATATGAACAAAATAAATTTTTTAATTCTTCTGCTTGTTGCGATGGTGTCCACAAGCACAGCTGAAGATCGTCCCAATATTCTCTGGTTTGTAATTGATGATATGTCCGCCAATTTCTCCTGCTATGGAGAAAAAGCGATCGAAACCCCCAATGTGGATAAACTGGCAGAACAGGGTGTTCTTTTTACCAAAGCCTATGCCACCTCCCCCGTATGCTCCACTTTTCGATCCTCTCTGATAACCGGAATGTATCAAAATTCAATCGGGGCTCATCATCACAGGAGTGGCAGAGGAAAAAATAACATTCAACTACCTGATGGAGTGAGACCCATTCCTGCAATTTTTCAAGAAGCAGGATATTTTACATGCATTGGCAGTGGACTGAAAAATTTCGATTTCAGAAGCCTGCCCTCGAAAACCGGAAGAAAGGGAAAGACAGACTATAATTTCGATTGGGATACTAAGATATATGACAGTCATGACTGGTCGAAAAGGAATGGTAATCAGCCCTTTTTCATGCAGGTCCAATTACACGGGGGGAAAATACGGGGAGCCGCCGAAAAACACTATGAAATCCTTGAAAAAAGAATGATAAACCAATTTGGACTTCAACCCACTTCCCACGATTTGGTTGAACTGCCACCCTATTATCCAAATGATTCTGTTTTCCTCAGAGACTGGGCAACTTATCTCGATACAGTTAGAATAACCGACTGGCATGTTGGCCAAGTGATCGAAAGGCTCAAAAGAGAAGGTATTATCGAGAATACCTTGATCATATTTTTCACAGACCATGGCATAAGCCATGCACGCGGGAAACAATTTCTCTACGACGAAGGTACTCACATTCCACTTGTGATAAAAGGGCCAGGCGCCCCGAAAGGG
>NZ_CAXLMO010000008.1:0-6765 GCF_964187635.1 Candidatus Seribacter sulfatis
GGCCTGCGCAAGTTGTCATACCGTACGCGAGGATGACCCGCAGAAAGGGCCTTACCTCGGAAATATTGCCGCCATTTATCCACGCAATGAATTGGCGGAGGCGATTCTTCACCCGAACAAATCGATCGCTCAGGGGTTTGCCACCAATTTGGTCACCATGAAAGACGACCGGGCGGTAATGGGTTTCGTGACCGAGGAGACACCGGACAAACTTGTGATGCGGGACATGGCCAGTAACGAGCATATCTTAATCAAGTCAGAGGTTGCCAACCGTTCCACTTTGCCCAACTCGATGATGCCCGCCGGTCTGATGCATCCTTTTTCCATTAAAGAGTTCGCGTCGATGCTGGATTATATTGTGGGTCTATCCCAAAAGTAATTACCATTTTATATGATCAGTAAAATTTTGAAAGCGTTACCTGTCTTAGCTCTGTTTTGCTACTTCTGCCAGGCTCAGGGAAATCAAGCAACAGCCCTAAAACCCAACGAACTGGCACCTACTCATAGAGATATAAAATATGGATCACATCCTAAAGAATTGATTAACTTTTGGCAGTTTGACTCGGATCAACCAGTCGGGATTCTTCTTCAGATCCACGGCGGAGGATGGATGGGTGGAAAAAAAGATGAAGTGCTCCGACCCCATCAATTGAAGCAAGGCTATCATATCGCCTCGATCAGTTATCCGCTGGTCAATGAAGGAGCACTCCAGCCTGCGATGCTGAATTCTGCCCTGCGGGCGGTTCAGTTTCTCCGTTTTAAAGCGGTTGAATGGAAGATTGATTCCAGTCGTATCGTGGCAACCGGGGGATCCGCAGGAGGATGCTCCAGTTTGTTGATTGCCTTGCACGATGACATTGCCAATCCGAAGAGCCCGGACCCCGTGGAACGATTTTCATCTAGAATTGCCGGTGCACAGGTGGCGGGGGCCCAGACCACCATGAACCCTTTTGTAATCAAGGAAAGAATTGGGGAGAAAACATTCGGAAATCCCATGCCCTACAAACCATTCGGAGCGGAAACAGCTGAGGGAATGATGAAGGACTGGGGGAAGTACAAAGAACTTGCGTTGAAATGTTCCCCGGTTACTCACCTGACCAAGGATGATCCACCCCTGCATCTTTTTTACAATGTGAACCGCGAGTTTCCCACCACCAGTGGATCCAATGGCATACACAGTCCGATCTTCGGAGAGATCATGTTGGAAGCCTGCCAAAAGATCGGCGTGGAATGTCACTTGCAATACTGGGAAAAAGACCGGCCCCAGCCTACAGTTTCCCGGCAGGACTTCTTAAAGAAACTCCTTCTTTAAGAGTTCGTAAGCCTTTCCCTTCCCATTTTAATAAAAATGATAAACAGAAAATTATTCATTTTGCTTCAATATCTTTATCTACAAGGTATCTTCCTGACGATTGCTCAGGCAGCTCCTTTGCTTACTCCCCCAGAAGTATGGAAGGATTACGATCCGGATCTGGGGGATTTTAAGGAGGAGATTGTCAGGCAGGAAACCAAAGACGGCATCTTTTCAAAGGAATCCTACATCAGTGCCTATGTGAACGGCGAAGAGGTACGGGTGTTTTGCAAGTATGCAGTCAAGGAGGGAGCGAAAAAAGCACCAGGGTTATTGAATGTTCATGGATGGATGGGTGGTCCCGCGATCGATATGAACTATGTGAAAGATGGATGGGCGGTGATGGCTCATGATTATTCCGGCATCAATACACGGAGTGATTATACCCAGTATCCGGATGCTTTGGCCCACGGTCATATGGAAGCCAAAAAAATGGGGCATGCCCTGATCTATGACCGTATGCCTGATGGCAGCCAAACCACAAATCCCAAGGCGACTTCTCATTATTTATGGAATGCGGTGCAACGCAGAGCCCTCAGCTATTTGTTGGCCCAAAAAGAAGTGGATGCCGGTCGTATCGGTGCCAAAGGATACTCCTATGGGGGTACGATTATGTGGAATCTCGGAATGGACCCCCGGGTCAAGGCGATCGTTGCTTACTTTGGAATTGGCTGGATCAACTATTATCGCGACCGTGCCGTATGGATGCACAATAATCCATACCAGGAACCGGAGAAATCACCTGGCCAACAACTGTATCTTTCGGCGGTGGCACCCCAAGCCCATGCACCTTACATGACCGCAGCCAGTCTTTGGCTTAATGGATCCAATGATCATCACGGTGGCCATGAGCGGGGATGTGAAACTTTTAAAACCTTCAAACCCGGAGTGCCCTGGGACTTTGCAGTGCAGGCACGCGGTCATCACAATACCGAGAAACTCGGAGATAATTGCAAGCTATGGCTGGAGAAGCATGTGCTGGGCGAAAATCATTTCTGGCCGGGGCGTCCGCAGTCGATTATAAAATTGGATTCAAAAGGGGTACCTGAGTTACACCTGACTCCTGCAAGCCAGTCAGAAATCAAGGAACTGCAAGTTTATCAATGCCTGAAGACATCCAATAATATTGCCCGCTTTTGGAGAGATGTGGATTCGGTCAGGCAGGGAAATACCTGGGTGGCCAAGCTGCCGGTGATGAATGTGGATGATTATGTGTTTTCCTATGCCAATATCCGTTACCAGAATGACTGCGTTCTATCCTCTGATTTTGAGGCAGTGATTCCCTCGAATCTGGGCAAGGCCGTGGCAACCGATAAAAAATCCGATTTAATTTCCGATGGAACCGGCCAATGGAGCCATGTCGGCCCAGCCGAAGGGGTCGGGGGTGTGCAGGGATTCCGTCCTCTGGACAATCGCAGGGGAACCCGAAATATCCAGTTCTCCGATCCCAAATGGAAAGCACCCCGGGAATCCAAACTGAGCTTTCGTTTTTATTGCACCCAACCACAAAAAGTTGTTTTGAGTGCCAATCGACGTTTTACCACGGAGCTCGAGATCACCGCGTCCAATGACTGGCAAAGCATGACCCTCCCGGCCAAGCAGTTACTCAGTCATGGCGTTGGGCTAAGTGACTGGTCTGTGGCGGACAGCATTAGCATCATGCCCAAGCCCGGTTCCGATATTACCAAAATTGTATTCGCCGAATTTAAATGGTTGGAGTAAGAGCAGTAACTTGGTGAAATTTTTAAACAAATGAAAAGTAAAAGTATATTTACATTTTTTTTGGTGAACACTTTGTCGGCTGGAATTTTTTTAACTGAGCAGTCATTTGCAAAGGATAAACCAAACATCCTATTCTTTTTAGTCGATGATATGGGTGTGGGGGATACATCCGTTCCTTTTTTGTACGAAGTTGGAAAGCCAAAGAGGATTCCGACTAATGATTTATACCGTACTCCACACATGGAGAAACTCGCAAAGAATGGGAGACTCTTTACTCAGGCATATTCGTATTCGGTTTGTTCACCCACCCGAATAAGTTTGATGACCGGGCAAGCGGCTCCGCGTCATGGAGTCACCACATGGACGCACCCCAAGGAGTCGAAAATTGATACGGGTAGAGTCCAAACCAAAACGATCAAGAGTCCAAGTGACTGGACCATCAAAGGCTTGGATCTTTCATTGCCTTTGCTTCCCCAGGTTTTACTGGATTCAGGCTATGCCACTCTGTTTGCGGGTAAGGCACATTTTGGTCCCGATGATACTCCAGCGGGTAATCCCTTAAATTTGGGCTTTGATGTAAATATTGGAGGATATGGAGGTGGAGGCCCAGGTTCCTATCACGGTAAATATAAATACTCTGCTTCATGGCGAAGTAAGAACAATCATCAATGGGATGTTCCCGGTTTGGAAGCCTATCACCCAAAGGATACTTTCCTGAGCGAGGCAATTACTCTTGAGATGAAGAAGGCAATTTCCAAGGCATGCAAAAAGAAGAAACCTTTCTATGCGTACATGTCTCACTATGCGGTACATGCACCGTATGAAGTGGACGGACGGTTTAAGGATAATTATCCAAAACTTAAAGGGCATGCCCTTGCTTTTGCCACATTGGTTGAAGGTATGGATAAATCCCTTGGCGACTTGGTTACACATTTGGAAAGGGAAGGTGTGGCTGAGAAAACCCTGATTATTTTCTTTTCCGACAATGGCAGCACTTTTCATGTGAATGCACCATTTCGAGATAAGAAAGGTTCGCGTTTTGAGGGTGGTTTGCGGGTTCCACTGATTGTATCCTGGGCCAAACCCAACACGAATAATCCACTGCAAAAGAATTTGAATATCCCCATCGGTTCGGTTGATCATTCCATCATTACCTGTGTTGATATGATGCCGACAATCCTGAGCATTACTGGAGCCCAGACTCCCGATGATGCGAAAATGGATGGAGTGGATGTAAGTGTGGCATTCCGGGGAGATTCCAGTTTTGAGAGTCCTTCGACTTTCACCACTCATTTCCCCCACAGGCATCGAAACACTCTTTTTTCCACTCATCGCCAAGATAATTGGAAAATCATTTATAATTATGGATCGACCAACTGGGAACTGTACAACCTGCAGACCGATCCTTTTGAAAAGAATAATCTGGTTACCAAGGAACAGGATGTCGCAAAGAGAATGGGGCAGAGTCTATTGAAAATACTGGATTCGCAGGGTGCGGATTATCCAGTTGATCTAAAGACAGGAAAGCCGGTTAAACCAGACTTAAGTAAAATTTAGAAACATTCTATTCGCCCTCAATAATCCGAATGTGGTTTTTGCTGTGGGTGCGGAACCATACCTGAGCCTCATCCCAGCGGGGCTTTTCCAGTTCGGCCTTCCAGTCATTGAGCTGTGTAATCATTCGATCTGACCTTTTCTTTTCTGATTGGATCAGGTTTTTGGATTCGCTCAGATCTTCTTCCAGGTTGTAAAGAGCATAGCCGTAATCCTGCACATAAATCAATTTCCACGGACCGTCGCGCAACGCCGAAAACCAGAGCTTGTGCCAATAGAGGTTTTGGTGAGGAGGGGTAGCTTTCTCTCCCTGAATGAAAGGCAGTAGGTTTACCCCGTCGAGACCCTTTAAATCTTTATCCTTGGCTCCTGCGGCAGCCAGGGAGGTGGCCATAATATCCAGGGAGATCATCATGGATTCAAATTCCTTAGGTTCTTTGAATTGCTTGGGCCAATGAGCAAAAAACGGAACCCTTGTGCCCCCTTCAAATTTGATTCCTTTATGTCCGGCCAGGGGAAGGTTGATCGATGCGTTTCCAGTGGCTCCCCCGTTATCACTGAGAAACCAAATCAAAGTATTTTCGAATTTCCCGGAGGCTTTCAGAGAATCTACCAGTTTTCCAATTGCCCGGTCCATGGCCCAGATCATCGCGGCGTAGCTTCTTCTCTTGGTATCTTTGATCGATGCGAAAAGAACCTTATCTTCCTCGGTGGCATGCATCGGTCCATGAGGAGCGGTGAAGGAGTGAAAAAGAAAGAAAGGTTTGTCGTCTTTCGCATTAATGAAATTAATCGCTTTTTGTCCGAACACATCGGTCAGGTAGCCATCGAATTTGACCTGCTTTCCATTCTCTTCAATCGCTTTGGCATTACCTGCCTTATCATCCTTCTTGGGATGATAGAAATAACTTCTCGAACCGGACCGCAGGCCGTAAAAGTAATCGAATCCGCGACGGGTCGGATAAAATTCGTCCTGATTCCCCAAGTGCCACTTTCCAATTAAGCCGGTCCGGTAGCCCAGTTTTTGGAGGCGGTCCGCCATGGTGACCTGCTTAAGGTCCATGCCGTCGGTGGGGGGCGGTGAATTCGCTTCATGCCCAAAGCGTTGCTGATAACGCCCGGTTATCAAACCAGCCCGTGACGGGCTGCATACCGAGGCAGAGACATGTCCATCCGTGAAACGGATCCCATTGTTGGCCAATTTATCAATGTGGGGCGAGCGAATATCTTCTGATCCCTGATAGCCCAGATCTGCCCATCCGAGATCATCCGCAAGCAGAAGAATGATATTGGGCTGTTCAGATGCCTGAATTAAAGAAGGGAAAACCGAAGTCAGTATGCCAAGTAAATAAATCTTCATAATTAAACACGCATTGAATCTGAAGACGGGTTTAGTTACAAAAAATAAAATCAGTAATGATTCAAATTTTTTCTGGTAGCTTGAAGTTTGGGAAGGACGAGGAATCTGTGGGATAACCTTCTGTTTAATCTCGCCCTTTTTGTATTCATTTTAAAATGGAGCACGAATCGAGCAAGCTTGATCGCAAAAGTGAGTATTATTTATGAATCAATTCTGGCGGAGGCGGTACTGGTAATGCATTGGGCAGATTAAAAACCTCCTTTCGTGATAAAAAAGTTTTCTTGATTCCGGGTTCATGATGAATTTTGAGAAACCCGTTTTTGATCAGGATATCCACTTTGCTTCTTTGTTTGAAACCGAGGATATGCGCAGCTTCCATCACTGGAATCAGATCACTGTTAGTAGATGTTGCCATTTTTGTATCTGAGTTAATTAAAAGAAGAATAACCTATATTATTTTCAAATTAGTTCAATATCGACTTCAGATGAATTATCTATCCGGTATATTAAATATTGAAACGGTATTTCTTATTTAGTCTCTATGGGTTGAGGGTCTTTACGGGGAAGATCGAGCACCTCTGATTTTTTCAGAACCTCTCTTTTACTGGAATCAATATTATAGGCTTTTAAATACCGCTTCTTGACCAATTCAGCAATTGATCGGGAATTTTTAAAGCCCAGAATAAGCGTGGCCTCTCGTTTAGTAATGTAATCGTCCGGATTGATTTTTTCTTTAGTCATAGAATTCATTAGTACATAGAACCATATATTATTTGGT
>NZ_CAXLMO010000009.1:0-8422 GCF_964187635.1 Candidatus Seribacter sulfatis
CTTCCAAGGTTGCCGTACCCGCCGATTACCCACAGAATGACCTGTACCGTAAAGTCGTGGCTCAGCACTGCGATGCGATTCGAGTCGATGACGATCACATCGGGAAAATCCTAGCTAGTCTCAAGGGGTCGGGACTCGAAGAGAACACCATTGTGGTTTATTTATCCGATCACGGAGCCAATCACTTGGTCCGGCATAAACAGATGCCCACAGAGGGCGGATTACATGTTCCGTTTATGCTCATGGGACCCGACAAATGGGTGCCTAAGCAAGGTGCCCGCAAGGACTTGGTCAGTACCTTGGACCTGACTGCGACCACCTTAAGTTGGGCGGGAATCAAGCTGCCCGATTGGTACGAAGGCCGCAATCTTTTCGCCAAGGACTTCGAGCCCCGTCAGTGGGTGGCCTCGGCCAAGGACCGGTTGGATCATACCATTGACCGGGTTCGTACCATCCGGACCAACAAGTTCCGCTACACTCGGAATTACAAGCTCGACCGTATCTTGCTCCAACCGCAGTACAGGGATAGCAAGGACTACCTTAAGAACCTTAAACAACTCTACGCCGCAGGCAAACTTTCCGCCGACCTAAAAAGGATTTACTTTGGGGAGCGCCCCAAGGAGGAATTCTACGACGTATCGAAAGACCCTGCGCAAGTGCGCAACTTGGTCGGCGATCCCAAGTTCGCCAAAGAACTCAACCGTCATCGCAAG
The DNA here is from genome assembly GCF_964187635.1 of Candidatus Seribacter sulfatis. Taxonomy (NCBI): domain Bacteria; kingdom Pseudomonadati; phylum Verrucomicrobiota; class Opitutia; order Opitutales; family Candidatus Seribacteraceae; genus Candidatus Seribacter; species Candidatus Seribacter sulfatis. Next base: position 714 of record NZ_CAXLMO010000009.1, read on the forward strand.
TTACTTGACGCCTGGCTGGCCAAGGGGGACCAGGGAGAAGATGAGGAATCCTCCAATGCGCTCCGTCATAACGGGGACGATTGGCAAGGTGGGCGGGGGGTGAACCCGGAATACGAAATCAACCGCAAAGATAACGACGGCGACGGATTGTCCGACAAGTGGGAAAAGCTCAACGGTCGGAATCCGCAGGATGGACGAATCGCCTATGAATTCGATTGCGGGGGCTGGCAGACCGAAGGCTGGCAGGGCAGGGGAATACGGGAAAATATAGCCGGCTTTCAGGGTTTTCTGCAATTCCGTCTTCCCGGCAAACCCGGTTCTTTGGTTCGCAAGGGACTCAAGATCAAACCCAACGGATCCGACCAAGCACTGCTCATTAAGCTGCGGGCAGATGCACCTCTTGAGATCGAGGCCCTTGCCAATGGCAAATCCCTTGGTTCCGTCATGAAAGTTTCTGCCTCCAAACAATTCAAGGAGGTTCGGCTTCCGCTAACAGGTAATACGAACTGGAAAAACGTTATCAAATCTCTCGAGATCAAGCTCAAGGGCTCGGAAGGAACCAACCTTGAAGTGGATTTAATTGAGGTTAAACGTTCTTGAGTGCCGAGGGTGAGGACAGTGCTTTCATGGCATCTTCCTCCCTCATGACTTCGAGAGAGAAAATCAAACATGAATAAGAAATACAAGTACTCCATCCTTCTCTTTTTCCTTTGGGCGCAAGTAGTTGCTTCGCAGGCGAAGAAGCCATCGGATTCACCCAATATCCTTTTTGTTTTTAGCGATGATCATGCTTGGCAGTCAATTGGAGCTTACGGTGGAAGACTTAAAGAAGTCGCCTATACTCCGCATATCGACAAGCTGGCGAGTGAAGGAATGCTTTTCAGGAAATGTTTCGTAGCCAATGCACTTTGTGGTCCAAGCAGGGCGGCCATACTTACCGGTAAATACGGGCATAGAAACGGGGTTACCTGGAATAGAAATACCAACTTCGACGGATCCCAGCAGACCTTCCCTAAGATGTTGCGCAAAAATGGATACCAAACCGCGATCATCGGGAAATGGCATTTGGCATCAGTACCGACAGGCTTTGATTATTTCGATGTCATGAAGGGGCAGGGTCGGTATTATAATCCTTTCCTTCAGAGGGGGAATGCGGAAGGATTACAGGATACCCGGACGTTGGTCGGTTATAATTCCGATGTCGTGGGCGACCTAACGATCGAATGGCTGAAAAACGGTCGTGATAAAAGCAAACCTTTTATGCTGATGTCCCAGTTCAAGGCCACACACCATGGGTTTTGTCCGGGTCCGGAAGAATATGATCTGTACGACGACGTCCATATTCCCGAACCTGATAATTTATTTGATGATTTTTCCTATCGTGGGACGGCGATACGCGAGCAAACTTTGACTCTTTATAAAAACTTGTCGCATGGGATTCTAGTCGGTGATCCAGGGGAGTTAGGCAAACTCAACCCGAAGCAAAGAAAAGCCTGGAATGCTTATCGCTCAAAATTTTCCAAACCTTTTCAGGCGATGAATTTGAACTGGAATGATCAAAACAGGGAGCTTTCCCGCTTCAAGTATCAGGCCCTTCTCAAAAACTTTCTGGCTGCGGGGGCTGGTATCGATAAGAATGTGGGGCGTATCCGTGCTTTTCTTCAAGAAAATGATTTGGCGGATAACACAATTGTCATCTACATGGCGGATCATGGATTCTTTCTGGGAGAACATGGATTTTTTGATAAGCGGTTTATGTACGAGGAGTCACTCAGAACTGCGTTCATCGTCCATTGGCCGGGGCAAGTCGAAGCGGGCGTGGTGAACGATCAAGACATTGTGTCCAATATTGATATAGCCAGCACTTTTCTTGATATTGCAGGAATTGAAATCCCTCAAGAAATTCAAGGCAAAAGCATGGTTCCCGTCCTCCAGGGCAAAACTCCGGATAATTGGAGAAAGACTTTTCTTTACACCTATCACGAACTGGCGAACCATAATGTGCAGCCCCATTTCGGGGTAACGGACGGACGGAACAAACTGATTTATTACCCAAAGTACAACGAGTGGGAATTCTTTGATCTTAAAAAAGATCCCCAAGAAATGATTAGTCAATATTTCATACCTGAGAATAAAACAGTTATAACAAAGCTTAAAAAAGAGCTGGTCCGTTTAAGGAACCAATATTATTGCCCCCCCATTATTACACTCAGGAACATGAACAAAAAAGCCAATTGGGACTATGAAAAACGCCTCATGCCACTCGGAGTAAAATAACTAAATAAGTAAAGTGAGCCGATTTAATATTAATGCTTTCTCTTTCGACTCCGACTCGTAAACCCTGCAGGATCCCAGTGCAGATTATTAATGTCCTTACATGCAATAAAATATCGGCTAATTTTGGTTTAATTGTAACTTACTAGTTATAACCTTTATTTCAATGGCAACCCCAAGCTCAAATTCCAACCGACATGAAGACTTTGTTGCTCTCTATGTGCGTCACGAGCCTGCGGTGTTTTCCTTTGTCATGGCAATGGTGGGAAGAAGCGCAGATGCAGAAGATGTGGTTCAACGGGCGAGCATGACCATGTGGAGATGTTTTGATCGTTTTAAGCCGGGAACTAATTTTCGGAACTGGGCTTTTCAGGTGGCCAAGAATGAAGCACTCAATCACCTGACCCGGGCTCGAAGAGATCGCCATGTCTTTAGCGAGAAAATGATTGAACTCTTAGCCTCAGACAATTCCGAGGAAGCCGATAAACTGGAAGCCCGTCGTCGTGCATTGGATTCATGTGTGGAGAAACTTCCACAGGACGATCGTGAAATAGTCTCCGGCTGTTATGCCGAAGGTGCCACCGTACAATCCTACGCCAAACAAAAGGGCGGCACCGCCAATAAATTTTATAAAAAGCTCAATCGCATTCGCGGTAAATTACATCAATGTATCGAAGCTCAACTTGGAATAGAGGGGAGTATGATCTGATGAAAGATAAGGAATTTCAGGAGTTAATTGATCAGTCTCTTAATGAAACTATTAGTGAGGTTGATATGAAAGCCTTGGAGGAACGAATGCTTCAAGATCCCCAAGCCCGTATTCACTACCTAAGCTCGGTTGGTCTGCATGCTTCTTTAAGACGTCGATTTTCAAGTCAGCAGGAGGAAGAGGGAACGATTCTGTTTCCCGGGCAAAGCATTTTTACCCGTAAAACAGTGTGGGCGGTTGCCGCCTGCCTGGTTCTGTTTTTTGGGCTGCTTATTTTTCAGGTATCCAATCGGCCATTTGCCGAGGTGGCGCATGTTATCGGTGCATACCGTGCCGATGGAGTTACCTACAAGACTGGGGAAACAGTGGAGCCTGGAATCCTTTCCTTGACTCGTGGGTTATTGAGACTGGATTTTTCAAATGGGGCACGGGTTACGGTGCAGGGACCTGCAGAATTGGAGGTTTTTGATCAAGATCGAGTCCTGCTTCATAAGGGTTTGGTGACTGCGACGATCCCAGAATCCGCGGTTGGTTTTGTGGTCGACACAGTGGCAGCTCATGTGGTGGATCTCGGTACATCATTCGGGGTTTCGGTGAGCGAGAATGGCCAAACTGAGGTATGCGTATTTGATGGCGAGGTGGAAGTAAGTCTGCCCCGTGAAGCAGGGCTGGAAGAAGTTTCTCATTTAGTAAGGGAGGGGGAATCAATAAGTGCACGTGTTAATTCTTCGGTGATTGATTCCGTTTCTTATGAAACCAGTCAGTTTGAAAATGCTTTGCCGGTTAATTATGGTGTTCTTCAAACCACCGGTTCCATGCGATTTGTCTCTCCGGGGCCAGACTTTCATCCCGGGAATTATAAAGATAACGAACACATCGTTGTCTTTCCTGAAAAGAGAGGTTTTCTTTCCAACGAGAGTATGCGGGTGGATATGATTGATCCCGGGGAATATGAGAAGTCACATTATGAGGAAAAACCAACCCTTGTTCCTCACCGGGCAATGACAAGTTACTTGTTACAGTTGGATGCCTACCCTGAAGGAGAGAATCCGAACCGTCGCCGTAGTGTCATTGGGCAGATTACATTTGCGAACCCTATTGTGGGTGTTATCACCGAAGATCGTTTATTAAATGAATCCGAGGTCGTTTTTGGCATACCCGGGGCAGACTACCCCTCTGCACGAACCATTGAACCCAGACCGGAAGGTGATGAAAGAAAGGGTTTTGATAAGTTAATTCTAACCGCGGATAGACATTCGCTTATTCTTGAATTAAGGGAAAACCCCGGACATTTAGACCAAGTAAGAGTGTTGGTTGAAGCTCAATGAATCTACCTACGAATCTGTTTTAGACATGCTTTATGAAACAAGACCTTTCTATGATTCGCGAAGGGCCACCATCAGAACGTTTCATTGAGCAAATGAAATCTTTCAAGCATTCCATTAACTTTTTGATTCCCGCCTTTTTGGTACTGGCTTCAGTCTTGAACGCTGCCAAGGCTCCGAACTTTGTGTTGGTGTACATGGATGATCTCGGTTGGGCTGAGACTTCGGTTGAAATGATCCAAGGGCGCGAGGATACGCGGAGTGATTTTAACCGGACTCCCAATGTGGAAAGACTGGCACGCGAGGGGATGGTTCTGTCCTCCTGCTACTCACCCTCGGCTTTGTGTGCTCCGTCAAGAAATAGTCTGCTCCATGGAATGACGCCTAGTCGGTTGAGGTACACCGTACTTTCTGCGGTGGAAGCGAAGAAGCAATATCTTGGACAAATCACGATTCCGCAGGCTTTAAAAAAAGCGAACTCAAATTATCAGACTGCTCATTTTGGCAAGTGGCACAATGAAAGTATTAAGCCGGCTGAAGCTGGATATGATGTCACGGATGGACCGAATGGGAACGGGCCCGGCGATTTTGATGATGACGGCAAGACGCATCTCCCTGAAGATGATCCCAAGCGAATCTTTTCGCTTACTGAAAAAAGCATCAACTTCATGAAGGAACAGGTAGCTGCTGAGAAGCCTTTTTATTTGCAGCTCTCTCATTATGCCAACCATATTTGGCACGACTCGCTCAAGGGAACCCGTGAGAAATACAAGAAACTGCCGAAGGGTAAGAAATATGAGAAAAAAGACGGAATGCCGGACGAAGAAATACCCATTGCCATGTATAACGATGGATGGATCATTAATTACGCTGCCATGCTCGCTGATGTGGACCGTGCATTTGGAACCTTATTGGATGCGATTGATGAACTTGGGATAGAGGAGGAAACTTATGTGATTTTCACCTCGGATAATGGAGGTGGTTTTCGTGGAAATGCTCCGCTTAAGGCCGGAAAAGGCAGTCTTTATGAAGGCGGCATTCGCATGCCATCCTTCGTTCGTGGGCCTGAAGTAAAGGGAGGGAGCTATTGCAACATCCCGGTGGTACAATGGGACTTCCTACAGACTTTTTATGACTTGGCAGGCGGTACGGATCCACTGCCCAAGGATTTGGACGGGGGTAGCCTGCGTGATATTTTTCAAAAAGGAAACAAGGGACGGGTAAAACGTAATACCAAGGAATTAATTTTTCATTTTCCCTGGCATACCGGCGTCGCCGAGTCTGTTATCCGCTCCGGTAATTATAAACTGCGCAAGGACCTCGATTCTTTGAACACTGAATTGTTTGATATTAGTAAGGACCTCAGTGAAGAAAATGATTTGGCTGCGGATATGCCCGATCTTGTCCAGAAGCTTGATAAGAAACGGGCGAAGTACCTGATAGAGGTTAATGCGGAGACGGTTACCTTAACCCGACGTAATTATGTTGAGCTACTTGAGGGAGGGTGGATTGAAAATGGAAGGAATCGGTTGGCTAAACTGAAGGCGGAACTGGTTACCGATCCGTCGAATAAGCAAAAAGCTTTTCAGGTGGGTGTTTCCCAGAACCATGTTGATTTTCAGGATAAACAACTCGAACGTTCCAAACGGCTGATCCAGATGCACGAGGATCGTGGAACTGCTAACCAAAACTAATTACCATGAATACCATTCGTCTAATTACGATATTTTTTCCTTTTGTCGCGTCACTTTGCTTATCGGCAAAGGCACCCAATTTTATTCTCATCTATGCGGACGATCTTGGCTATGCCGACACTTCGGTACAGATGATGGATGCAGAGCCCTCGACCCAAAATGCTTTCATTCAAACACCCGGAATCGAGCGGCTCGCTGAAATGGGAGCCCGCTTTACTGCTGCATATGCTCCATCACCTACCTGTACCGCATCCCGGATCAGTATCCAGCATGGTCAGTCGACCGCCAAGATTCAGTACCGGAATGTTTTTGATGTTCTGTCCCAGGTTCAGCGTCCGGATGGGTATGAAGCTGAAATTACCATGGCTGAAATGCTCAAGGATTTGGGAACGAATTATATCACCGCTCATTTTGGCAAGGGATGTAGTGCGATGGGACGATTTGACGAGGCCGGGTATGACCTAACCGATGAAAATCCGGGTGAACCGGGAGGAAACGGTAACGGGCATGGTTCGTATTGGGATCCGATTAAGGACAAAACCCCGTTTCCTCCGGATAATCCGAAGCGGATGCATTCGTTACGAAAAGATGCCGCAGGCTTCCTTAAGAAACATGCCGGAAAGCAGCCCTTCTTTATGATGGTTTCGCATTATGCTCCTCATATTCCTTTTGTCTGTACTCGGGAGGCTTTTGAACGAACTAAAAAGCGGTGGATCGCAGCAGGATATGATACGAAAGGCCTGGAAGAACTAAACGATGATCCGGTTAACAACCCCAAAGGAGAAGCAAATAAAAAGATTACCTATGCCGCCATGGTGGAGGAAATGGATCTCACTCTGGTCGATGTGCTTGATGCACTTGAGCAAACAGGCGAATTGGAAAATACCTACATCATCTTTACTTCCGACAATGGAGGCGGACATTCCGAAAAGCGAAAAGTTGATGGAGAAATCCGTAGGTTTAATGGTCCGTTACAGGAGGGGAAACGTTCGATTTATGAGGGTGGAATCCGTGTGCCCACCGTCATATCCGGGCCAGGGATTAAAGCGGGTTCACAATGCGATGTGCCCATCGTACAGTGGGATTTTCTGCCCACCTTTCATGACCTGAGTGGGAGTGAGGCACCAATGCCTCCGAATACCGATGGAGGAAGTTTACGTCAGGTATTTAAGAAAGGGAACAAGGGAGAGGTCAAGCGGGGCGCACCAGGAATTATCCATCATTATACCTGCCACTACCACCCACCAATCAGTTCAATCATTATGGGCGATTACAAATTAATGCGTCATTTAAACTCCAATGAATTTAAATTGTTTAATTTGAAAAGCGACTATCGCGAGGAAAAGAATTTGGCATCCGCCATGCCTGAGAAGGTCAAGGAAATGGATCAGGCTTGCCGGAAATATGTCAAGAAAGTGGATGGCGGAACGGCCGAACAGGTTAGACAGGCACACCATAAACTGATGGATCATTTCAGCCAGCAGTCGGTATATTTCTACAGGAAAAGGTTAGCGGTCCTGAAGGAACAGAGTCTTCCTGATTTTGAAGACCGAAAGGCAAAAATGCTCAAGCAGCTCAACGACGATCTCTTCAAAAATATAGTGAACAAGGAGAAAACAAATGTACACCGAACCCTTTATTCCTGGAGAGAGGGGCCGGAAAAGAAAGAGGCAGAAAAAAATGCCCGCATAAAATTTGTTGAATTTA
>NZ_CAXLMO010000010.1:0-16370 GCF_964187635.1 Candidatus Seribacter sulfatis
GGATATATCCATAGTATTCGTCAAATCCACGCTCTGTAGGCAGCTCCTCTTGGCCAACATGCCACTTCCCCACTCCATAGGTCGAGTAGCCCACTCCTTTTAGAACCTCAGCTAAGGTCATACATTGCTTGTTCAGTTTCCCAAGGTAAGCAGGGCCCAAGCGATCCGTCGAATCCCGACCCGTAAAATTTGCAATCCCGGCTTGGTGGGAATAAAGCCCGGTAAGCAAAGAAGCCCGGGATGGACAGCAACGAGCAGAATTATAATTTTGAGTAAATCGTAACCCGTTTTTTGCTAAACGATCCAAGTGGGGAGTTCTGACTTCTCCGCCAAATGATCCAAGATCAGAATACCCCATATCATCAACCAACACGACAATTACATTGGGACGGGATTTAGCACCCAAAGAAAAAATGAAACTCATGATCAGAGAAAGTAAAATGACAAACTTCATGATCTTATCCTTTACCACTTCGATTTGTGCGTAAAATAAAATCGGAATCTAAAAGGGGATTTGTTCTAATAAGATTGAAATGTCCAATAAGGAGAAAAGTTTATCAGACTCACAGGATTCGAAAGGAAGTAATCCAATGCTTTTGACCTCCCCGGTACTTGCAATTCTAACAAGTTGGTTTTTTCATCAATTTGGTGAGATGGACACCGAAGCAGCCATCACACTTGGGATCGCGATTTGGACAGCACTCTGGTGGATATTCGAAGCCGTCCCGATTCCAGTCGCTTCTCTCCTTCCTCTTTCCCTACTGCCTCTCTTTGGAGTTTTAAGTCCAAAAGTTGTGGGAGAAAAATACGGACACCCACTTGTCCTTCTTCTCTTTGGTGGTTTTCTTCTTTCCAAAGCGATGGAAAAAAGTGGAGCCCACAAAAGAATTGCCCTAATGATGGTCAATGCCTGTCCGAGCGGCGAAAAATTTCTTATTCTCGGGTTTATGATCGCGACGGCTTTTCTAAGCATGTGGATTTCAAACACGGCCACTACATTGATGATGTTACCCATGGCTCTTGCCGTAATACAGGGAAGTCGTAATCACCAATTGACCATTCCTTTACTTCTGGGTATCGCTTTTGCCGCCAATGTCGGAGGTATTGGAACCCCGATTGGAACTCCTCCCAATCTTGTAATGATAGGCGCTTATTCTGACCTGGGATACCCGGAACTCTCATTTAGTGAATGGATGAAATTTGGAATACCAGTCACGATCGTCATGGTCCTTGTTATCTGGCTTTGGTTATCCCGTGGAATCACCGGCAATAAGGAAATCTCACTCCCTCATCCGGGAAATTGGCGAGTGGCTGAAGTCCGAACACTCCTTGTTTTTGGCCTGACCGCGCTTGCATGGATCACCCGATCTGAACCTTTTGGTGGATGGAAAACCTGGTTGGATCTGCCCAATGCCAATGATGCCAGTGTTGCCTTCTTAGCCGTAATAGTACTTTTCTGCCTGCCCAGTGGTGATGGTAAAGGAGATCGCCTCCTTGACTGGAAGACTGCCAACCAAATCCCCTGGGGAATGTTGGTATTGGTTGGTGCTGGGCTTTGTTTAGGGGAAGCTTTCAAGCAGTCCGGTCTCAGTGCATCCATTGCCAGCGTGTTTTCGGGTATTGAGAACCTCCCTCTTTTCGGATTACTGCTTGGAATCTGTCTTCTAGTGACCTTTCTCACAGAAATGACCAGCAATACAGCAACGACTAATGTACTCATGCCCATACTCGGAGCCGCCGCAACTGCTTCGAATTTAGATCCAATCCTTTTAATGATACCTGCGGCGATGAGTGCAAGTTGTGCCTTCATGCTACCTGTTGCAACGATTCCCAATGCAGTGGTTTTTGGCACCGGTGAAATTACCGTGGGTAAAATGGCCCGCGAAGGTCTGGTATTGAATATTCTCGGAGCAGTTGTAATTTCTGTTATCTGTTTTTTCTTACTTTCCTAACTTTCAAGTCTCCTCCCTACACTAAAAGTCTAACTCAACCATTTCTTCCTCCATGAAAATTTTGTCCACCGCTTTATTGATTATCTTGTTACCCATTGCAATAATTGCCAAGGGACGGCCATCTAAACCCAATGTAGTCTTAATCCTTACCGACGACCTCGGCTGGCAGGATGTAAAATGCTATGACATTGATGAGCCCTCCCCTATGGAAACTCCCAATATCGACAGCCTTGCTGAAAGAGGAGTAAAGTTTTGGCAAGCCTACTCACCAGCTCCCACCTGTGCGCCTTCTCGCTGTGCAATCATGAGCGGAAACCATCCTGCCCGGGCTCAAAAGACCCATGTGGTGGGAGGAGCACCACCCACCCCAAATCATAAATTCGGCTGGACCATGATCGCCCCCTGGTACAGTGGCAGAATGCCCGAAAACGAAATGACAATCGCCCGAGTTTTACAACAAAATGGATATGTAACTGGGCATTCTGGAAAATGGCACATGGCCATCGACCACAAAGCTTTTCCTCAACCTGAAGACCAAGGCTTTGACTGGACGAGAAGCAGCCGTGGGGCGAGATCAGGTATGCCCAGCCGAGTTGAAGGGTTTGCCTCCACTCGAGCAAAAGACCCATTCAAGTTAGACGAAAATGGCTATCCCTACCATCAAACCAGTGAGGATGCCATCACCTTTTTGAAGGAGAACCACGACAAACCTTTCTTCCTGTACTACGCCACTTGGCTCGTACACACACCCATTCACACTCGTTCTGAAAAGCTCCTTGAAAAATACTGCAAGAAACTTGGAGTGGAAAGACCAGCGGACAACCAAGGCTGGACAAAGAAAGGACAAAATAATCCATTCTATTGCGCCATGGTGGAAGAACTTGATTATTACATGGGTAAAGTTTTTAACTACTTGAACAACACAGAAGATCCACGGTGGCCTGGACATAAGCTCGTTGAGAATACATATGTCATTTTTACCTCCGACAATGGAGGTATGGAAGGACACCCGAGGGAGGTTATCACTGATAATTATCCCTTGGATAAGGGAAAGATTTCACTAATGGAAGGAGGTACACGGGTACCATTAATTATAACTGGCCCGGGTATCAAAGAGGGAATTGAATCTGATGTAATGGTAAACGGCCTGGATTTTTATCCCACTCTCCTGACCTTGACCGGAACCCCTAAACCGGATGGAAAAAACTTGGATGGAGCTGACTTAAAAGACTTGCTCCTGAATAATCCGACAGATTCAAATTTAATAAAAGGTAAAAACGGCAAGACACGGGATTCTATGGTTTGGCATTTTCCTAATAGTGCGGCTTTTGAAAGTTCCATTCGGGTAAAAGGATTCAAACTCGTCCGTAACTACGATCACAAATTCCACCCAAAAAATCCTGAGCGGGAACTCTACAAGCTTTACAGGCAAGATAATGGCAAACAAATCCGAGGTGATATTGAGGAAGCCAATAATCTCGCAGATGATTTTCCGGAACTTACAAAAGAACTTGATGATAAATTATCAGCTGAGCTCAAAGAAATGAAGGCAAGTTTTCCCTACTATAATCCTCACGCACGGCATGTTGGGCCCGAAAAACTTAAAGTTCCCCAAGACATCTCACACAAAATAGATGGACAGACCATTCATTTTAAATTTCGAGAAAAAGGGGCAAAAGTCATTCGTGCTGACTTGATTTATACCCTCAACGGTAATCAGCAGTACGAAGAGTGGTTCAGAATAGTTGCTCCCAAAAATTCATCAAAAGGTGTAAGTTTCACACTTCCAAAAGGAACCACTCACTGCTTTCTTAACCTGATTGATGAAAATAGTTTTCTAGTCAGTCACCCTGAAACCCCAGATTATCCCACTCTCTCTAAAGCAAAAGAAAAATTCGCCAAGTTTGCCATTCCTGTTGAATAGAAACTACTAACGCATTTATTTTGTTTTTGAATTTGATTCATTGGCTGTCCGCGAATTTAATTAAATCTTTTATTATCTTAAAACAAATTGAACATGTCGAAAGTGACTTTTATAACTGAGGACGGAAACGAAGTGGTGGCACAAGATGCAACCGGCAACCTAATGGAAATTGCCCGTGAAAATGATGTCGAAGGAATTTTGGGAGCATGTGGCGGTTGCTGTTCCTGCGGAACATGCCATGTTCGCGTGCATCCAGATTGGCTGGGGAAAACCGGGAGAGCCACTGAAGCCGAACAGGATCTGTTTGATATTGAAGAGGGGACTGATGAACGCAGTCGCCTCAGCTGTCAGGTGGAAATGAGTGATTCTTTGGATGGTATTGTGGTAGAGGTTGCTCCATTTTAAGCATTATTGAATCGGTGTTCTCAACGCCGTTCACTTTCAATTGGTTCTTCATGTGTGGGCAAAAAGGCAACGATGTAGAGTTGCTCTCCCCTTGTTATGCGATAATCACAAAGCAAGTAATTCATTCATCAAACGGGCAGTATTCTCGACTCCTCCATCATTTCCCTCTCGGGTTGCCCAACCTTTAAAGTCTATTTGCTCAAGTTCGTGGCGGACTTTTTTCCAATCCACATCTCCCTGCCCGAGGGGACAGAATCCATTCTTGGACCCCCAATCTTTTACATCCAATTTCAATGTGCGTTTTCCTAATATTCGGATCCACTTGTAACTGGGTCCATATTTTTGCATATTTCCAATGTCATAATATGCCTGAACCCAAGGACTGTTAATGGCATCGATATAATCACGAAACTGCTCTGGTTTGTAACAAAATCCGTTCCAAACAGTTTCAATCAAAATATGTATCTTTAGCTCGCTTGCCAAAGGAATCAATTTACGAATTTGTTCAATGGACCGGTCCCAGACATGTTGATGAGTTTCTTGATCGCCCTTAACTCGACCAGGTACCAAAAGCACAGATGTTCCACCGACTCCCTTTGCCTCTCGCATGGCCTGTGCTAGCCCGATTCTGCTTTTTTCGCGAACCTCCGGATTTGGATCGGACAACCTAACCTTCCAATGTTTATTGTAAACCACCCCATGCATAGGCAGCTTAAATTTCGAACAGGCCATTTTCATTGGCTCGATTTGAAGCCCTGGTCCAGATCCCTCAATGCCATCAAAGCCTAAATCCTTCAACTTTTGCATTTGTTTTTCATTGGGTTTAGTCCCGAATTTAACCGCCTTTTTAATTTTCCCCTTAAAGGAGTGTTCTTCAGCCCTTACCAGATGAGAAAAACATAATGCACCTGAACTTGTGGTCAAAAATTCTCTTCTTTTCATACATAACTCTTCATTTTTAAATGGGGAGTGTCGAATTTTTTTTATGTTTTTAAATAACTTTAATTGGCAAGTCTTTGAAATTTCGGAGTGTAATATAGATTGCCATCATTATAACCTTCTCCACTCTCGATTATTTCGGGATCACCTTCACAAGAACTCCCAATAAATAAAATCCTTTTTTAGCGTAATGAAATTTTACCTTTTCAAGTACCTCATCATTTTCAATTTTGGACTTTATATTGGCTTTGCTGATATGAAACGCGGACAGGAAGTCTATAATCAAATTTGCTTTAATTGCCATGGACCCAAATTAGACGGTGGAATTGGCCCAAACTTGGTGGATTCATACTGGAAAAATGGGGATTCCTACGATGCTGTATACCGCAGCATAGCCAAGGGGGTAGCCGGTACTGAAATGATCGCTTACGAATTAGTCTATCCTGAAAATGATCTCCATTCGCTCACCGAATTTATTATTGATAAACAGGAAGGAAACCGGCAAACACTCCGCTCGACTTATGCTCGGGACTATTTTGTAGGAAAAAGATTACACCCCGACCTTTTTGATTCGATTGAATCAACTTCCCAAACCCGATTGCCGGAAAACTTCTATTATGTGGATAGAATGTTTGACGGGGTTCTACGTGGTCAGTCTAAACTGTTTATAAAGACTCCCGGGAAGTATCGTTTTAATGTTAATGGCAAAGGCCGAACATCGATTTGGGTGAACGGGAAAGAAGTTCACTACAGCAATGATAAAAAAAAGAGTGATACCTACTTTACTAATGAATTTGAATTATCGGCAGGCATCCATGACTTGGAAATCCTTCATGAAGAACCCACTTCCCATTCCATGAGGTTCGGAGTCAGGTTGCAAAAATTGAACGGTAAACATTGGATGCTGACGGGGAAAAGTTTAGAGGGAAGCGTTCCCAAAGTTGTTCGTTCAGGCGAAAAAGCAAAAGTCATTCGAAAATGGATTGATGGCTTACCCCCAAGAACATTGCTTCTACTTTTGCCCAATCAAGTCTTATTGGCCTATGACTCCGCAAGCGGTAAAATTATTAAAGGTTGGGAATCGGCATTTATTAATCAAACCCCCTCTCTGGACAGTCGAAGTCAAAAAAAATCTGAAGTTAAAGGAATAGAATTAACCGGTATCGCAAAGACGGTACTGGAAGGTGATCGTTTTAATCTTTTACATTATGAAACCTCTGGAGACTCGGTAACAATCGCCACCCTTGTGGACGGGCAACAGAAGAAATTCAGCATTAGCCCGGATGGAAAAAATTCCTACAAACTCTCTTTCTAATTTATTTTTAAATCGATGAACATACTTTCTGCACTCCTTCTTTTATTCAGTTTCTCAATTTTATCTGCACAGATACCTGATGGATATAAAATCCAATCTATTTCCCTACCCCGTGGTTCAGTTTCGGTTCTTGGATTATGTCACAAACCTGATGGTACACTTGCGATTTGCACATGGGAAGGTGAAGTGTGGGAACGGAAGGGAGAGGTGTGGACAAAGTTTGCCGAAAACTTGATGGAACCAAATGGAATCTATTTCGACGAAAAAGAAGATGCTTACTATGTAGGACAAAAACCTGAGTTAACCAGACTGATTGATCTCGATAAAGACGGGGTTTGCGATCGTTACGAGTGTATAACCGATGCATTTGGAATATCCGGAGAATACCATGAATATCATTTCGGCCCGGTTGTTGATTCATTAGGCAGAAAATATGCATCGCTTAATCTGGCGGCCCGAGGCGAGTTTACTGTACCGGATGGCAAACCATTTGGGAAAGGTGGAGGGAATATGTCCTACAACGCACCCTGGCGAGGCTGGGTTTACCGCTCCGACCGGAAAGGCCATTTCCAACCTCTTGCCGGTGGATTTCGCTCGCCGTGTGGAATCGGAATGAGCCCCGAGGATGAACTTTTTATTACTGATAACCAGGGTGACTGGGTTGCTGATTGTGTCCTCTATCATGTACGGGAAGGTAATTTTTATGGTCACCCTGCATCCCTGCCAGCTCGTCCTGATTTCACCAAAGAAAAAGTCCTCTCCATGAAAGCTGAGGATTTTGAGAAGATTCGTACCCCTCCTGCAGTTTGGTTAGTACGCGAGGAAATTGCCAATTCTCCCGGCAGTCCAATCTGGGATACTACGAATGGTAAATTTGGACCCTTCAAGGGACAAATGTTTATAGGTGACCAAAGGCAATCCAATTATTTTCGAAGCGGTGTTGAGAAAATTAACGGAGAATACCAAGGCTGGTGCATCGATTTTCTCCGTGGCTTGGAAAGTGGCCCAGTCAAAATGTCCTTCGATTCACAAGGTCGTCTTTGGTCTGCCCAAGTGGGCAGAGGCTGGTTTAGTAAGGGAGGTAAGCGTACCGCAATTCAATATGTGGAGTGGGACAAGAAAACCACACCTTTTGCCATTCATTCAGCAAGCCTCACCAAGACTGGATTCTCTGTTCGCTTCACCGAACGGATTGGAAAGAAGGTGACTCCAAAAGTTTCCAGTTGGGGATATCATTACTATAGTACCTATGGATCTCCCCCAGTTGACCAACAGGAGTTAAAAGTGAGTAATTATCAACTTTCTAAGGACCGTAAAACGGTCACATTTGATGTTCCTTTAAGCAAAAAGAAAATCTACGCTATTACTTTTACCGAGCAAAGAAACACAGAAGCCGAAATGCTGGATTTTGATACCATCTACTACACCTTAAATCAATTACGCCCAGTCCGTGAACCCAAATCCGGAAGAAATGTGGGTTGGTCTCTTGCTGGATCGAGCTGGAATCGAAACGATAAAAACCGTCCACTCCCCCCTGTGGTTGCTCCGCTATCTGCTGATAAATGTGCTATTCCCGCACCCAAAGAAGCTACCCAATTGGACTCCACTCAATGGACAAACCCGAACTGGGTATTAGATAAAAATGGGGTTATGCCCCGAGGGAAAGGGAATAACTCCACAGTAAAGGCTTACGGAGATGCACGAATCCATTTGGAATTTCGGTTTGATCAATCGGATAACCCAGACTGGAAAGGACAACTTTATGGAAATTCGGGAATCTTTCTCATGTCAGGCTATGAAATGCAGGTGGTCAACAGCTTTCAAAATCCAACCTTTGCAGACGGAACATGCGGTTCCATTTATGGACAGCACCCTCCCCGCGTAAACTCTTCCCGTAAGCCTGGAGAGTGGCAATCCTATGATATTCTCATGAAAGCTCCCGTTTTTTCCGATAAGGGAAATGTGGATCAGCCGCTCCGTGTCACCGCATTTCATAATGGAATTTTAATCCATAATGACACATGGGTGTATGGAGAAGTGGGAGGACCCTACAAGAAACATGGTAAAAGACCTCTTATGATACAGGACCATAAGGGAACCGGCGTATCATTTCGCAATCTTTGGATTATCGAAGATTTCCCCTACGATCTAAACTTGCCCGCTTTTCGGAATACCTTTCCAAGGTCCTCGGCTTCTTCCATCTAAGGAAGCCTAAACGCTTCCTTTGGATTGCCTTCTATGGGTAATCTTGTTGATCTGTTTGTATGAATTCTCTCATTCGTGCCCTCTCCTTTATTACTAAATATTCAAGTTCACTTGTGGTGATAGTGCTATGTTGCACCCTACCCACTCAGGCCAAAGATCATCCTCAAAAGGATACAAAAAATATTCTCTTTATAGCCGGGGACACCAAGCACCGTCATGGATTTCATGAATACAAGGCGGGTTCCATTTTACTTGCTGACGCACTTAATAAAAGTGGACTCCCTGTTCAGACTAAAGTCCACTGGTACGGATGGCCGGAAGATGAAACTATCTTTAATGATGTCGATGCCTGCATTATCTATGCAGACGGCGGAGGAGAGTTTGGCCAAAAGTATGCATTCTTAGACAGGAAAGTAAAAGCCGGTATGGGGATTATGTTTATGCACTATGGTGTTCATCCCACTAAAGAAGTGGCGGAGAAATATTATCGTGATTGGATCGGAGGATACTTTGATGATGATTTTTCCGTCAATCCATCCTGGGTAGCGAAAATCCAACCCCAAAAAGGTCACCCTGTTGGCCGAGGGGTGGGCTCACTTACCGCATACGATGAATTTTACTGGAATTTAAATTTTCCTGACCCCGAAAAATGTAAGCACTGCTATCCCCTTGCCACTGCAGTCCCGACTGAAAAAAATATGATTCGTTATGGCAGTTCTAAGTTTTGGAACAAACAGGCAGAAGAAAAGCTGGGTACTCCCCAAGCATTACTCTGGTGTTCAGATCCTGAAAAAGGAGCAAGAGGAGCCGGATTCGTTGGTGGGCATTATCATCGAAACTGGGCACTCGATAACTATCGGAAACTCATTCTTAATACCATTGCCTGGGTTGCCCGTATGGATGTGCCACAAGGTGGAGTTCCCTCACAAAAAGTTACCAAGGCCATGCTCAATCAAAATTTAAACCGTCCAGACTTTCCGGAGGAAATTGAATTGCCCACTCCCGATTTGTTAACGCAGGAACCAGGAAAAAAACCGATTCTTGGACCGGATGGAAGAATGCCCCCGCGGGCTCCCAAAAAACCTAAGAAAAAATAAATCCCTGCTCCACTTCCGAATGAAACATTTTATCCCCTTCCTTTTGCTTACTGGTTTGAGTGCAGGTATTGCTTTTTCAGCACCTCCTAAAAAGTCAGTCATGGCATGGCCCCCATCAAGTAAATCAAATCATGTTAGCGTTGATAAATTTACTGTGGACCCAACATTAAAGGTAACCATGTGGGCAAAAAGCCCAATGTTGTATAATCCAACGAATATGGACATCGACCCATACGGTAGAATTTGGATAACCGAGGGGGTAAACTATCGGGAAAAACTAGGCATTCGCCGAAACGCGGGTGACCGGATAGTAGTCTTGATAGATTCTGACAACGACGGCATAGCCGACCAGTCCAAAGTCTTTCTTCAAGACCCATATTTGGAGTCGCCTCTGGGTATTTCTGTTTTTGATAACCAAATAGTTATTTCTCAACCGCCTGACATTGTCGTTTATACCGATATCAATCGGGATCTGAAGTTTGACCCAAAGGTCGACAAAAAAGAAGTTCTACTCACCGGTTTTAACGGACGCCAACATGATCATTCTCTCCATTCAGTAACCTCAGGACCAGATGGAAAATGGTATTTTAACAGCGGGAATTGTGGAGCGATATTTACCGATAATTCAGGCAAGACCTTTCGAATGAACACCAACTATCGGGGCGGAGCCAGCGAGAAATATTTTTATACTCCAACCCATGAGCTCAAAGGTGCAAAGAGTGATGATGGATATGTGTGGACTTCCGGTTTCAGTGTTCGCATGAACCCAAATGGCACCCAGGCGGAAATTATTGGACATGGCTATCGAAACAGCTACGAACAGGTGGTCAATTCTTTGGGTGATATGTACCAAAGCGATAACGATGATTATTCAAGTTGTCGAAATTCTTATGTTTTAGAATTCGGGTCTGCCGGTTATTATTCCCTGGACGGGCAGCATAAATGGCAAGCAGACAAACGACCTGGCCAAGCAATTCCGCGTGCTCATTGGCGACAGGACGACCCCGGAACATTTGATGCCGGTGATGTGTATGGATCTGGTGGACCAACTGGAGTAACTTTTTATGAAAATGGATCTTTGGGAGATAAATGGATCGGTACCTACCTCTCTGGTGAAGCTTCCCGGAACACAGTTTTTGGGTACAAACCCAAACCTCAAGGTGCAACTTATTCAATGAATCGCTTCAACTTTGTAAGTACCCGCTCCACTTCACCTTCCGTTAGTGATGAGGATCGGGATGAACGGGTTCACTTTAGACCATCCGATGTAGCGATTGGACCGGACGGTGCGGTCTATGTTGCGGATTGGTACGACCCGGGATCTGGTGGACACGCCACCCGGGATGAATCTTCTTCAGGAGCCATCTACCGAATTGCCCCTAAGAACTTTGCTCCCTCAATTCCTGAATTGAACTTGGACTCCATAGATGGTCAAATCAAAGCCTTACTCAGCCCCACCCCCAATGTTAGGCACCTGGGTTTTCTCGCTTTGCAAAAACAGGGAGCGAAAGCATACAAGAAAGTATCCGTTCTGCTTAATCATAAAAATCCCTATATTGCGGCACGAGGCATCTGGTTACTTCCCTACCTTGGTAATCAAGGATTAAAAGAAGTCCATAAGCTTTTGGATTCAAAAAAATCTGTGTATCGACTCGTGGCTTACAGAAGTCTTCGTAGGTCAGAGCAAAAGCTTTTTCCTTATGCTGAAAAAATGGCCAAGGACTCATCTGCTGGAGTCCGTCGGGATGTGGCACTCTCCATGAGAGCCTTCTCTGCAGAACAGGCAAACCCAGTCTTGCTGGAAGTAGCTAAAAGGTATGACGGTCAGGATAAAAATTATGTCGAATCCATTGGATTGGGTGCTGGCGGAAAAGAAAGTGCCCTCTGGATTTACCTGCGAGATAATCTTGGTTTTCAAAACTCCACAAAATGGGATGAAGCTTTTGCCCGAATCACTTGGCGTCTTGGCACCAAAGAAGCACTGACAGACTTAACATCCAGAGTTCAGAATCAGAAGCTCGCGATGGAAGAGAGGCTTTTTGCGATTGAATCGATCGCTTTCATCAATCACCCCCTGGCTCCCGATGCTCTATTTACTCTGGGTAAAAGTGAAAAAGATACCAGAATTAAAAATGCGATTACTCAATGGATTTTAAAACGAAGTATTACCGCGTGGAACCAATATGACTTGAATAAAAGACTCAAAAGTTCCGGAATTTACGACCCGGACAATATTCAACTTGTTCCCATGAGCACTCCAGAGCCCCCTCAAAAATCAAGTCTTAAGGTGGAAAATATCGCAAAGCTCAGGGGAGATCCAGTAAAAGGAAAGACCAGTATCATGCGATGCACGATGTGCCACGAAGTGAACGGCATAGGTGCAAATTACGGACCACGCCTTGAAGGGTGGGCCGCCAAGCAATCCACTACCGCAATCATCCACGCGATTGTTAATCCTTCTCAGGGAATTGCCCACGGATTTCAAGGGACAGAATACATACTCAAGGATGGAACTACCCTTCATGGAATAACTGAGTCTCGGGGTGATCCCGCTATTGTTCTTTCTCAAGGCGGGCTTACTCAAATGGTTCCCCAGTCGAAGGTTAAAAGCTCTAAACGAATGAAACGATCTCTGATGCTCTCTGCCGAACAACTAGCTCTTTCGGCCCAAGATGTGGCTGATATTGTTGCTTTTATGAAAGGCTGGGAATAGCAATCTAAAATTTCTCGGCAAAAGTTTATTCTGATGGAGTGTTTTAATTAGAATGAACCCCCAAGAAAAAGAGAAGCACGATCAATTCCTGCGTCTTTATGTTGAAACAGAAAGTTCATTACGAGGTTTTGTACGCTCTCTTGTTCCCACTTTAGAAGACGCCAAAGAAGTAATGCAAGGAACGGCTGCAGTGCTTTGGCGAAAATTTGATCAATTGGATTCTCCCAAAAATTTCAGGCGCTGGGCATTTGGAGTTGCCCGGTTTGAAGCTCTCTCCTACAGGAGGGATAAGGCACGGGATCGCCATGTTTTTAGTGAAGAACTGGTCATAAAATTGGCAAAGGATGCTGAAGATGAATCAGACCATTTTGATTTGGAAGAGAAAGCATTGGAAAAATGCATTTCCAAATTACCCGGAAAACAAAGAATTCTCATTCAAGAAGCTTATTCCCAAGGAACAAGGATCGATAAGATGGCGGAGAGAATTGGTAGAACTCCAATGTCACTATACAAAGCGTTACATCGCATTCGTATTGCTTTGGCTGATTGTATCAAAGCAGACTTAAAAAAACAGGAGGGGTTAGTATGAAGTCTTCGAGTGAAGAATTAGAGTTGATAAGGCTCTATCTTGATTCCCAGGCAACTACTGAGCAGATTCAATTACTCGAGCAAAAGATGCTTAATGACAATCAACTTAGAAAGGATTTTTTAGCCTACGCTCGAATCGATGCTGCCCTTCCCTACACCCTAAATAATAAACAAAATGAAAATTTGGAGATAAATCAAAAGAGTATTTTCTTTCATTGGTCTTCATGGGTATCAATCGCGGCTGTGCTTGTATTTCTTTTCACTGTCAACACTGGGCTTTTCTATTCTGCTTCCACTTCTAAAAAACCAAACCTGCAAACCATTGCACAATTTGGAAAATTGGAAAACTGCAGATGGATGGACCCCAATCAACACGTTTCTACCGGAGGAACTCTCCAGGCAAATGACCGAATTGAATTATCATCTGGCAGCGCAGACATACACTTTAAAACCGGAGCCATAATCCAATTAAATGGACCTGCAATCATTGAGCTCAACACAGCCAATTCAGCCTTTCTCACCTTAGGAAGAGCAGCAGTTATCGCAGACACTGAAGATTCTCAAGGATTTTCCCTAAAAACACCAAGCTCGACCTTTGTGGATTTGGGTACGGCGTTTACTGCTGCTGTTGCCCCAGATGGGCTAAGTCGGCTTGATGTAACTCAAGGGGAAGTGAACCTAATCGCAGAACATGGAC
This sequence comes from Candidatus Seribacter sulfatis, assembly GCF_964187635.1. NCBI lineage: Bacteria > Pseudomonadati > Verrucomicrobiota > Opitutia > Opitutales > Candidatus Seribacteraceae > Candidatus Seribacter > Candidatus Seribacter sulfatis. The sequence goes on from NZ_CAXLMO010000010.1 coordinate 13,836, forward strand.
ATACCCCCCGACTTATAAAAGCGGGAGAAACTATGTTTGTCGAACCAGGCAAACAGAAGATTTTAACTCGAATGGAATCGGGGGATGAATCAAAATCGTTTATTTTCCCCACGATTCAACCGCCAAGTCATAATGATTACGCCGATGCATCCCGTGGTAATGCAAAAGTAATCGTGGGGAAAGGAATACTCCGCAAACAGTCAAACTGGGAAGTCAATCCTCTGTCCCTGCTCGATGGTAAAGGTCAGAGCGAACCGGATTCGCCCCAAGAGTCTGTTTTTTTAGAAAAAGACAATAAAGGCAAATTTGGGAATTTACTTATAGACCTAGGTAAGGCCATTAACATCGACAAAATCAATTCCTACTCTTGGCATCAGCATCAATTAATTAAAAAAGCAAATAACAGAGCCACACAAAAATTCACGATTTATGGACTCGGCAACGAAGAATTACCTGATCTCAGCATACCCTTAAGCAATACCGGGTGGAAAAGAATAGCCCGGGTAAACAGCGACAGTTTTTTTGATGTAAAGGATTATATTGATCGACCCGCACAACAAGCTTGTTCCATTTTTGCTTCGAAAGGAAAAATCGGATATTTTCGCTATCTATTGATTGAAGTCCACGGTCCTACCTTTTTTGGGGAAATTGATGTTTTTGGAGATCAATAGATAACCATTGACCTATCTGATCTCAAACCCCGCTCCACAGGCATTCCTGCCGTACCTGCGAGTTGGCAAGGAATCACCGATCTGCAAATTGTTGCAGGACTGCACCGCTTGCCCGCCGAACCGAAAACCATCCTCAACGGAGGCACCTGGCCAGGTAAACGGAAGCTGCGTAACCTGTGCTGGACGGGTGGAGCCTACACGGCTCCCCTACTTTACCCAGGTGGCAAATTGTCGGTCGAAGAGTTTCAGAAAATCTTTCAGGCAGACATCGATAAATCAATCGACTTGGAAAAACGGTTGCCATAAAGTATGCGTTGTCACGCCATTTGGTTAAAATATGTTGAGCCTCCAACCAGAATTACTTTCGATATAATTACCGGCTAATTATTAAATATATACGATGAAAAATAAATTTACTGTAAGTTGCTGCTTTCTTCTTTTCTCTCTCATCTGTTCCGGAGAACGGGTATCCTTATGGTCGGAAGGCAACATTCCAAATTTCCAACCCCAGCAAATTGCTGCCACCACCAAGGAGGTAAAAAAGGAAGGTTTTAAGCGCGAGGAGCATTCTATGCCCTACATCGAATGGTTCGATGCGCCGACCGAAAAAAATGGTGCCTGTATGTTACTCATTTCAGGTGGCGGTTACCAGAACTGCTGTGACTGGCGGTGGATTGATCGCGTCGCAAAAAAGTTTACCGATCTTGGGTATGTGTGCGTCAGCCTGACCTACCGCACTCCAAGGCCCCATGGATTACCTATTTATCAAAGTGGCTGGCAGGATGGACAACGGGCGGTACGTTTGGTTCGCCAGTCTGCCAAGCAGCGTGGTTTCGACCCCGAAAAAATAGGTATCCTCGGATTCTCTGCTGGTGGACACCTCACCGTGTTGCTCAGTACAAGTGCCCTCACCCCGGCGTACGATCCGGTGGATGCAGTCGATGAGATTCCCTGTCATGTAAACCTAGCAGTACCCATCTATGTTGCTTATGCCCTATCAGATGGTCTGACCGGACCAAACACCCGGAGTGGTGATGCAATCGATGCAAAACTTACTGATGTATTTAAGTTTGATGCCAAGACTTGTCCCATGGCTCTCTTTCATGGGGGAACGGATCCTTATTCCCCTCTTGGTTCAACTGAGATTTATCGTCAACTTCGGAAAATGAAAATACCGACCGAGATTCACCTCTTTGCCGACCGTGGACACGGCTTTATGGGGGACCCGAATAACGGAGAAACAGGCACCGCCTACGATCATTGGCTCGATCGGGTCTGCGAATTCATGCGACAGATGAATTTTGACGGGCGTCTCGGTAAGGAGGTCGATTTGATGTCACGCTATGCAAAGGACGATTCACGTGGTAAATACCGGAAGGAGTCCATTTGGCCAAATGGGAGAATGCCCAATGTACAGTCCAAGCAATGCCAGCCCTATCTCGAATGGCATTTCCCAAAGAAGCGAACAACCAAGGCTATACAGATTATTTATTCAGGCGGAGGCTATGGTGGAAATAATCCAGATAGTTTCGAAGTCGCACCCGCCCGGCGCTACCTTAATGAAAGAGGAATGACAGTGGTGACAATGAAATACCGCACTCCGCGTCCGCAGGGTGGTTTAGCCAAGCACACCACCGCGTGGCAAGATTTACAACGGGCCATCCGTATGGTTCGCAATCAGGCGAAGAAAGAGTATCTCGACCCCGAACGGATTGGTATTATGGGATCATCCGCCGGTGGACACTTAACCCTTATGGGGGCGACAAGCTCAAAACAGAAAGTATCCTGGGCAATCGATGATCTCCATAAAATCTCCTGCAAAGTGCAATGGGCTGTGGCGATCTACCCAGCCTATGCTCTTACA
>NZ_CAXLMO010000011.1:0-47710 GCF_964187635.1 Candidatus Seribacter sulfatis
CTTGTTGAAGCAGAAATAGATCGCTTGGCCGCAATTTCCCGATACATGTTTGAAGGTTTTGTGGAAGTATTTGAAAGTCCTGACATCGACAAAAGCGATCTCATAAAGGAATTGAAAGAACTTGAAAATAAATGTGATGAGCTCGCGTTTGATGTTACCCAGAGCCTAATTTACTGTACAACTGAAAGCCTAGCAGGTGAGCGTGCCCTTCGCGTAGCCTCTCTGTTAAGGGTAACTGGCGAACTTGAGGATATTGGTGACTGTTGTCATCGTCTCGTTCAACTAGCACACCGTAAGTACCGAAAAAATCGTGTTCTTCCTCAAGAAACTTTGCGCGAAATCAAAGTATTTTCGGAGCAAATCCTTGATTTCATGGAATTATACCAGACCCATTTAAAGGATGGTAGTATCCCGGAAATTCAAAAGGCAGAAGAGATTGAAGACCGAATTGATGCTTCCCGAAAATCCTTACGGAAGAATGCAGTTAAAAGAATGCAAGATAAGGAAAATTTAAAGGCGGAGATGATCTATGTCGATATCTTGAATGAAATGGAGCGGATTGGAAATGACTCATTAAATATTGTTCAAGCCCTGAACAATGTAATATAATCGAATTTAATATCGGTTTCAAATTTGGAAAATTGGCTTACCGATAGCATACTGCTTGCCTTATAGGATTGGTTTGTTGAGATAGATTGCACAATGAGTCTATTAAAGATTGAGCAGTTAAGGAAATCCTTTCTCGCACCAGAGGGAGATTCCTTGTGCGTGGTGGATGTTGAAAATTTCACTCTTAATGAAGCAGAATTTTGCGGAATGAGGGGAGAAAGTGGATCCGGGAAAACCACATTTTTGCACCTTATTGCCGGAATTCTTTCTCCGGACCGAGGTCAAATTCAAATAAACGGAAAGAATGTTTCTCAAATGACAGATTCTAGCCGTGATTTACTCCGGGCTAGATTAATTGGTTATGTCTTTCAATCCTTTAACCTGCTTCAAGGGTTTACTTGTTTGGAAAACCTGCAACTTACTATGTCTTTCGCAGATCATTCCAATCAAAGTGACCCCTATGAATTGCTGGATAGGGTAGGACTGGGTAAAAGAATAAACTATTACCCTCACCAATTATCGATTGGCCAGCAACAAAGGGTAGCTTTGGCGCGAGCACTTATTAACCAGCCCAAATTAGTGTTGGCCGATGAACCAACAGGGAACCTGGATCCCGTGAATGCGGCAAAATCGATGGAGCTTTTATGCGAATTATGCAGGGAGTCGAAAACTACTTTATTTTTGGTAAGCCATGATGAAAAAGTAATTCAAAATTTTGACCGGCAAGAAAATTGGGAAGAAGTAAGTAAGTCTAATTGTGTGAAGGGGGAAGTATGAGCAGTATACAAGCTCTTTTCGCACTTTGTACAAGGGGAGTGAGGCAATATGCATTTTCTTCTTTAGTGGCATCTCTTGCGATTGCGATGTCGGGAGGATTATTTTTAGGGACGTGGAAAATAAAAGAGGGTGCTCAAAATGCATTTACACTTTCATCTAGCGGGTTTGATGCAGTGTTGGGAGCCCGTGGATCCAAACTTCAACTCATTCTTAATGCCATTTTTCATCTGGAAGCCTCTCCGGGAAATCTTGAATGGGAGCAATACGAAATTATTAAAAATACACCGGGAGTGAAAGAAGCGTACCCATTGGCCGTAGGTGATAACTTTATGGGTTATCGACTCGTGGGAACGGAACCTTCTTTATTTGATGAGCACGAATGGAAGAAGGGCGTCAAGTACCAGATTGAGAAAGGCGGAAGGCTCTTTTCCAGTAATGCGAAAGAAGCACTTGTCGGAAATTTTGTAGCCAATAAATTAGGGCTCAAGGTGGGCGATCGCTTTCAACCATACCACGGATTAACTTTTCGGGAAGAAAGTAAGCATGACGAAGTGTATGTGATCGTGGGGATATTAAGTGCAACTGGAACTCCTGCAGATAAGGTAATTTGGGTTCCTATTAAAGGAATTCAGTTCATGGAGGGTCATGCAAGTGAGTATTCCACTTCAGTCAGTGCGGTATTGGTTAAATTGCGGGGAGCTGCTGGTTTTGCCTTGGAGATGAAGTATAACAAGCAGGGAAATCAAGCCACATTTGCATGGCCGATTGCGGCAACTCTTGCAGAATTTTTTGATCGTCTAACTTGGTTCGAAAAAGTACTGGAATGGATCGCCTATCTTGTTGGTAGTGTGGCTTGTTTAATTATTTTATCAGTATTACGAAATTCAATGAACGAAAGGAAGCGAGAATTTGCGATTCTCCGCTCCCTGGGAGCGAGTCGGTATTTTATTACGAATGTGGTCCTTGGGCAGTCCTTACTCATTTCTTTGGTTGGGGCTTTAGGTTCCTTTCTGGTTTATTTGATAATGAATGGAGTCGCGTCGCACTTCATCCGTGAGCAAACGGGTGTTTTATTAGATCCATTCTCTTTTGATCTTACTTTTGTATATGTATTTTTGGTAATCGTTCTCCTTGGATTGATTAGTGGAATACCACCTGCCTGGATGGCATATCGGGTCGATATCAGTAAGAATCTTCGTCCCTCCAGTTAGCACTCTTTCAGATTATTTATCGAGAGGTTTGAATCATAAGAACTTGCGAGAAATTACCACTCAGCTAACTTGAAAGTGTGATGCCACCAAAAATTTATTTATTCCTAATATCTATTTTTCTTTTCTCCTGCGGAAAAGAGGAGGAAGAAGACGTGGCTCAAACCATCATTCCAGTTGGGGAGCCCATTATCGTTGAATCCATTTTAACTGTTGAACTTGATAGTAACGAATCCAATTTTTCTCGTTTAGATTCTCAACCTGAACCATTGGTCCCTGTGGAGCGATTGGAGGAATCGATTGAGGAAGGAATTATTCTTAATGGAGTAGCACAGCCCAATAGGCCAGAAGATGCAAACGAATCAATTGCCAATCACTTGCCACCAATAGATGAAAATAGTATATTTGAACCCTTGGCCTTTCGTGATATCTCTGGCTTTACTTATGATGTGAATTGGGAGCGCGACGGGAAAGATTTCGACTTTGCCTCTTACTCACAAAGGGTTCCTAAAAATCTCAGGGAGAAATCTGGCAAAACGGTAGCAGTCGAAGGCTTTATGCTTCCCACGGTAGTGGACGAAAACAACATGGTGAAAGAATTTCTTCTTTTGCCAGATCAAATGAGTTGTTGTTTTGGTAAAAGCCCAGAGGCAAATGGATGGGTGGTAGTGAGTTCCTCCGATGGCGTAGAGGTATTGATGGACCAAATCATACGGGTCAATGGCAACCTAACGGTGGAGGAACGATGGGATGAAGAATTTTTCGTGGGACTCTACCACTTGGACTGCGAGAATATTATTGGTCCATCCCTGTAAAAGGGACTAAGCAATACTATTTTTCTTTCTTCTTCTTGGGGGAAGCTTTCTTCTTTGCTTTTTTGGCAGATCCAACTGTGACTTTAATCATTACATCGGGATCATCCACAGAACCATTGTCAGAACTGGAACCAAGTTTGATATTATCTACAAATTCAATCCCTTCCACTACTTGTCCCCAAACGGTATACTGCCCGTCGAGAAAGGAAGAATTATCGAAACAAATAAAGAACTGGCTATTTGCACTGTTCGGACTTGATGATCTTGCCATCGAGCAAGTTCCTTTCACATGTTCCCGTTCGTTAAATTCCTCTTTTAAATCAGGTAGATCAGAACCCCCGGTTCCCACTCGACTAGCTTTATAATTTTTTGAATTACCATGCTCCACATCTCCCGTTTGGGCCATAAAACCTTCAATTACCCGATGAAAGACAACGCCGTCATACTTGCCATCGCTTGCTAGTTTCTTGATTCTTTCAACATGATTTGGGGCATCGTCTTTAAACAATTCAATGACCACTTTTCCATCCTTAAGTTCAATGGTTAAGGTGTTTTCAGGATCTAATTTTTCTGTTTTTGCTGCTGACATAACAAAGGGAAGCAGGAACACGAGCAACGCGAAATACTTCTTCATAATTTATTGGATTTAGAGTTAATGGTAATTAAGTATAAAGATCGATATATCATCTCAAATCGTCCCGATGGTAAAGAGTGAAATAAAAAACATTCAATCTTTCAGATGTATAAACGGCCGAAAAACCGAAAGTAGTTACGAAATTAAATTAATTGGGTAATGGGCTGTCCTTTATCAGATAAGGTAAATGGACGGCGAGTCGGAGAATAGACAATTTCGTCCAGAGGGAGGCCAAGTGCGAATGCAATGGTTGCATTAAAATCAGGAATCTCGACCTTTTGTTCAATTACTTCTCTCCCCTCCTTATCGGTTTTGCCCCAGACTTGACCACCTTTAATCCCTCCTCCTGCCAGCATGCATGAAAAAGCCTTGGGGTAATGATCGCGGCCATCATTAACATTAATGTTTGGAGTGCGTCCAAATTCAGTTGCGAGTACAACCAAAGTTTCTTCGAGCATTCCTCTTTGTTCTAAATCAGCTAACAAGGCAGAAAGTGCCTGGTCTAAAATCGCACTCTGTTCAGGAACTCGGGAAAAGTTATTTTGATGCGTATCCCATCCTCCAAGTTGAACTTCTACAAATCTAACTTGTCGTTCAACAAGGCGCCGGGCAAGCAATACGCCCTGCCCAAATCTATCTTCCCCATAGGATTCTCTTGCCTGTGCTGTTTCTTTACTAAGATCAAATGCCGAGAGATCACCGCTCTTCATTAAACGAATGGCGTCATCGTACATATCCGCATAGGAATTTACTTTTGCAGAACTATACTTCTTCACGAATGCCTCATCTATTTTTTGAGAAAAATCGAGTCGTTTTTCAAAAGTATTATTAGTTAGTCCCGGATGCATTTTACTGTTTCGCAGCCCGGCTTCTGGGTCTCCGATAGCAAGTGGTTGATGAGAGGAGGGAAGAAATCCAGAAAGCGGGTGCCGGCTTCCTCCATTTACGACAACCGCACCGGGTAGGGTAGGGTTAAAGCGACCGTCGAGCTTGGTCATCCAGGAACCCATGGTAGGATGTTTAATTGTCGCTCGTTGTGCATAACTAGTATGCATAAAATAGTTGCCCTGTTCGTGAGCCCCTTTTGTAGAACTCATTCCTCGAACTACAGCAATTTTTTTCGCATGGTTGGCAAGCAGGGGAAGGTTTTCCGCAAGTTGGATGCCTTCTGCCTGTGTTTTAATTGATTGTGTCGGGCCTCCAGTTTCGGTACCGGGCTTAGGGTCGAAGGTGTCAAGATGGGTCATTCCACCTGACATGTATAGGTAAATGACATTTTTTGCTTTGGGGGCGTGATTGAGTGGACGGTTTAATCCTAGACCGGCCCCCTGAAGCGATAGTGAGTTTGCCCAAGGTAAAATACTTACTCCCAGAAGACCTTTTGCAGCTAAGCTCATAAAGCGTCTACGTTCCAATTCGTCTGATTTTTTAATTGTGGTGCTCATGATTTTGCTGAGTTGAGTATTTTATTGAATGAAGGAAAATTGCCTTGTGTTAATTAATGACCAGGCGATGCCACGAAAATCACGATCGTTATAGTAGGAAAGCTTTTGTTTTTTACCTTCGATCGAATTCAAGTACTTCTTCTTTTTTTCAGGACTTACTTTTTTGGGGAGTGGTATCTGATAGGGAACCTTCGGAGAACTTGTCACCATGGCAAGGGATTGGGTAAGTTCTTGGGCTGAAGGATTTCGATTTAAGATGGAAAGAAAGAGCACCTTAATTTTTTCCTCTGAGGATTCGGCTTGGAGAAGATTTTTGGAAAGGGGAGACTTAGGATCAAATAGGGCTTTGTAAAAAACCCCGTTGAGGAGAGTGAGTGCTTGGGGCACGGATGATTCACTTGACGCATTTTCAATGACCTCACGATCTGATTGGCCGAATTCTCGAAGGAAATGGCCGGGGGGGGCAGGAGTTTCAATTTCTGAAGCACGCATTAAATTTCCGGAATATCCCTTCCATCTAGGATCGGAAGAAGTTTTACTTTTGCCACCACGATAAAGAGATTGGACATCAAATTCGGAACCCATTACCAAACCTGCAAAAAGGGACTTTTGTTCGTTTCGTTTTTTTCCATATTCCCGTCTTAGCATTGATACAGCTTGTCTATCATCTGCTTCCTGTGCTTCTCGAATTTTAAGCTGAATCTCATTCATATTATTATTGATTCGGGCATTCTCTTTAGCACCTTTTTTGGCGAGTTGAACGAATTTTTTCTCGCTCAAGTCGTCAACCTGCTTTTGATAATTCGCAAAGTTTTTGAGTCGAAGTTCAACTTTTGAGGAATCCGCTTTTCTCTCATCAACCTCGGGAATGGAAAGGGCAACAATCGAATCCCACAGTTGCTCAGCACTCATGCGCTTAAGGATAGGTGCTTCAAAATAATATTTTTCGACATTGGTAAGTTCACGACCCGTAGCCTCTCTTTCAAAGGCTTCCACATTGTGCAGGATCTTTTGAAATTCTTTAAGGTCATACTTCACACGAACCATGAGCGATTCTAAGTGAGTTAATAATTCAGGAATGGAAGATTCTGAATCGTCACGTAAATCGTCCACAGGTTCTATGATTCCACGGCCAAATACTTTCTTCCACATTCTATTTGAAATTACTTTAGTGAAGCGTGGATTATTGGTTGAGATGATCCATTGGCCATACGCATTAACAGGATTTTCTATTTCTTTATTCAGGGAGTCTGGTGCAAAAATAGGTTCGGAATTCACCACTGTTTTGGGTTTTGCATCCTCGTATTGATAATCATGGGGCAAATTGAGTTTTCGGCCAGTATGAGTGGCTCCATATCGAAGGGGCTGTACCATTTCTTGAATCGCCTTTCTGAGCACCTGTGCTTTTTGAGAATTCCCTAACTTTTTCTTTTCTGCTTTCGATAACCCTTTGGTTTGTTGATAAAAATACTGCCCAATTTTCTTTTGTAACCCCTGTCCCATACGGGTGGAAATCCCGTAGGTAAAGGATGCCATCTTGTAGTATTCCATTTGGGTCCACTTATCAAAAGGGTGGTTATGGCATTGCGCACAAACCATTTGTGTTCCAAGAAAGATTTGAGCGGTGTTGGACATATTATCAAGGGGCATGCCTGTGTCCCGTAGGTAATAGCCAACGGCTCCGTTTTCCCACGGGTATCCCTCTGCAGTTACTAAAGAATATGTCATTTGGTCAAAGGGTACATTTTGTACGACCTGTTCTTTTACCCAGTGATTGTAAAGTTGACCGGCTTGTATCTGGTTACCGCCACGCATTCGTGATTTTAATCTAAGTAAATCAGCCCACCAGTTAAACATATGGCTATTATAGCCTGACGACTCGGTCAGTTTTTCAATAAGCTGAGACTTTTTTTGGACTGATGTGTCGGAGAGGTAGGAATTTATTTCCTCAAAAGTGGGAATTCTTCCAACCAAGGAAAGGTACAATCTTCTAACCAACGCTGATTCGTCTATCTTAGCGGGAATTTTGACATTTCTCTTTTGGTATGTGCTGTTGAGGATTTTATCGATCGCCACTGCTTCAGCTTGGATAATCGAAGAGGAAAATATATCCCCTGGAAGGGCTGCATACAATGTAAACTGTAAAGTAATCAGAAAAACCAGTGGGGCAAAAAATATAGTTTTCATAACAATAAATAAACTACAAATTCATATAAAAAGTTTCACCCATAAAGTAATAAAAAACTAGATTTTTTTTTGGAAGGTATCCCTTATTTTATTGGTGTTATGAAAAAATGTTTTATGAATTTTTTCTTCTTACTGTCCGCAAAAAGAAAATATCACTTAAAAATTATTGTGTTTATAAAACACTTTAGAATGAGCGGGAGAATGAAAGTATAAAGTTTCGACCACTTCCATTTAAGCCAGAACCATGCACCCGGTAGTCAATATCACCCAGGTTTTCCACCGCAAGGAAAACGGATGAATTATCTCCCCATTTTCGTCCACCACTTATTCCGACTACCGCGTAACCAGGAGTTCCATTCGAGGGAATTCGGGAGGAATCTGTTTCATCTTTTAATGACAGATCATCCGCCTTCCCCACTGCCAAAATGGAAATGTCTCCCCACCAATTAGACTTTGGAGGAGCATAACGGGTAACAAAATGAAACTGCGGGGGCATGAGCCGGGTGGTTGCCCGGTCAATTGGGTCGTAGTTTCGACCGTCAACAGTAATAGATCCAGTTGCGTTATTATCTCGCAATTGTTCCACCTCTGAATCGATTAACGAAATCCGAAATTGTGAGCTCCATGAAGGGGACCAGTCGTGCCCAACTTGAATTTCCAATCCATGAATAAAGCCGTTTGCATTGGCTTTTAGAACATCTGATTTTCCAGATTCAATTGGCGAGCGTACAATCATATCATTAATCCAGGTATGATAATAGGAAGCTTCCCAATTCCATGAATCGGAGCTTCCTTTAAAACCCATTTCTGCTTGTAAGAAACTTTCTGAATCAAGTGAGGTATTTGGCCGTTCTACTGCACTGGTCTCATCCGTGGAAGTAAGGTCATATAAACTAGGCGGACGAAATCCCTCAGACAGACCAAGAAAGAGAAAGTTACCCTGCATGACCTCTCTGCTTGCCCGTATGCTTCCAATCAGTTCCTTATAATTTTTTTTCTCGGATGGTTGCAGAGTCGAAGAATCGCTGTTCTTGAGATAATAGCGTTCAAGGTCAGCTTGAATCGAAGAAAAGCGAATTCCAGGTTCAACACTCCAATCACCAAGTAGGAAGTTGTCACTTAGGTAAAAAGCAAATCGGTCATAGTGGGCATCTGCGGCAAGAGGGCCTTGGACTAATTCCGCACTCTTTATTTGTGAGCTATTAAACTTGTAACCACCGGAATACAGGGATTCTCTTTGCCATTCTACACCGTATGCCAGCCGCCCTCCCCATGGATCATCGGTTTCAAACCGGGATGAAAATCCGAGATCTTCGAGCCCGAAATATTGGAAATCTCCACCAGTAGCCAAACCGCTTACTGACCCTCTCATCCGTTGGCGCTCCTGTTCATGTTTATGTAGGCTCAGTGTCAGCAGGCCTGCATCGGCAAATCCCCCAGCATCTTCCCAGGAAAATTTTCCATAAAAGAGATTTCTTTCCTGATCCAACTGTCGCCAGATTTCGGAACCCGGAGTGAGCCCTTCCCAAGTTAAACCATTTATCGTTTTATGGGTTCGGGGAACATTATCCATAAACACGTTTTGAAATCCAAAAGTGAATCGGGTATCTTCATTCAATTTACGGGACAATCGAAACTGGGAACCTCTGGAATCGTAGCCGGTGTTTTCTTGCTCACCGATATCTGCTCCTCCTTCAAGATCTCCGAAAGAACGTTCAATATGGGATAGTTCGGCAAACCAATCAGGTGTAGAGAAATTGCCTTTAACTCCCGCGGTCCATGAATGTTCGGCTGATGAAAGCCGGCCGATTAATTGTCCGTTATGTGACATTTCCCCATCTGTAAATCGGGGCTCTTTCGATATGATATTAACGACACCTCCAATGGCATCTGCTCCGTGTATTATACCATTGGGTCCGCGAACAATTTCAAGGCGGTTCGCACCGAGCATTTCCACCGTACTCCAGTATTGATTTGGACCAGAACGCATCGCCGAATGGTTAATTCTAATTCCATCTACTAGCAGAACATTATGGTAACCGGTAAAACCGCGTATGTAAGGCGAAGACTGTCCGAGTGCGGTTTTTTGAACCATGACTGAGTTAAGGCCGGATAAAGACTCGGGAAGAGAGCGAGCAGAATATAGCAACTCGGTCCCCTCTAATCTATTAATTGCCCATGGAGATGAACGCAATGAAGTGGCAAATCCTCCCTTGGCGGTAATGACAAACGGATCTAGCTCATTGGTTTGCACCGAGGTTTCTTCGGCCTGCACAACCTTTTGGAGATATAGAAAGGCAAAATAAAAGATGAAGAAGAAGCATAACCCTCTTGCTATCGCCGGTGGTCGAAAGAAAAAAGCGAGTGATTTAAAATTAGACATTATGCTCCTTTGAACACTTACCTATTTTAAATTAAACCGGAAGCCAAAATCAAAGAAATTATAAAATTTTGTTTTAATCTAAAATCTGTTCATTTGAACAAAATAGATTGAGGGCAAAATTCAGATCAAAAAATCACCCCTCTGACCTTTGAAGTGAAAGTCAAAGGGGTGGAAAAGGTAATAATTTATAATTACCAGGCGTACTGCCATCCAAGAGTCCATGTGGAATCAAGTTCCAGTTGGACACCATTTACTTTTTGATCGAGGGGTGTTTCCCATTCTGCAGCCAAGCGATGGCCTTTCAGTCCACCATCTTGAAAATAGTAATTAAGGCCTAAACCTAATGCGGTTATATCACGCCCTTGAGAAGTAGCTTGATTACCTGGGCTCATGTTTTTTTGCATGGTGGTGAATCCCTTGTGAGCACCGTCGACTTCACCTTGGTTGGAGTAATCAAGCTTTGCTGATGCACTAAGGGAATCAGTAATCTTACGAGCTCCCCATAATCCCGCCTCCAATTTGTTACCGAGGGAGTAATCCTGATCATTTTCTCCAATTCGAAGAATTCCTCCAAGTTGTGCCCCGTAAGAATAGTTCTCAGTTTGCGCCAAATAGGTTACTGCAGGATGGAAATCCCAAGTTCCCGAACCTAATTGCATGCCGTAGCCGAGTGTGTTGTTACCCGACTTTTCATCAATGGAACCGGTTGGAAGGCTTAGCCCAATATTGAGATGGATACGACGCCCAGAGTCCCATCGGGCTAGATCGTAAAGGCCCGCGATTTTCAAATCTCCAATTCCGTTCGACTCCATCTTGCCCATACTTGAACCCTGCATGGTCATTTCGTTGTCTAAATAGTGGAGCATGCACATTAATGTCCACTTGTCAGAAATCGCATGCATCGCACCAAACATGTGCATATCCATAGTCATAGACTTGGGAAGCATCATCTTATTATAGCCATAAGTAGTGTTCGCATCAGATGCACTAATATCATTGGATCCATCGAGTAGTCCCTCCATCTCCATGGTCATGAAGCGATAGGATACCATCCATTCGCCCATGGTGTGCATATGATCTCCCATTACGGAGATGGGAGCGTGGCCATCGGGTCGGGCAGCAGACCAGGGCTCATCATGAGCAAAGGAAAAGGGGGCATTTAAAAGAATGGTAAGAAAGAAGAGAGAAGTTTTTTTCATAATTATATAAAGTGTAAAGAGTTAGAACATAGAGTAAAAAAATCGAATCCGTGCGCGTTAGTTTAATTACGCAAATTTGTAGCTTCTTCCGCGATTGTGCGGAAAGACGGGTTCGAAGAGAGAATGACTTACGCTCTGATTCGCGGAGGAGGTAGCTCCGCTGGATCGTAGGTTGATGAGACATACCCGATAGGAGGGTATAATTCCCCCACCATTTTTAGTCCATGGTCAGTAATAATTTCAGATATTTCGGACGCTAATTTTAACTTGTGCGAAAAAAGCTCTGTGGCTGTTAAACCTTTTTTACCTGAATCTGTTTGTTCACTCACAAATTGACAGACACTACAGGGGAGATCCCCGTTGAATGTCCATTCTACGGATAAACTGATTGATTGGGTTTCCTCATAAAATTCATCGATCATATTCAACCACGCTCCCACTTGAACGATGGCCAATGGCATACCGCTTATTGTGAGTGCTGAAAGAAAAGAAAGGAAATATAGAATTCTTTTAAACATCAATTTGGACTCACCCTTAAAACTTTAAAACCACGGAATGTTCAAGGATTTTTGATCAGTTACATCAATTTTTTGAAGATTGAGCTCGATAACAGTTAAAAGAAGATGCGTTCAATCGTCCAATATATGCCGAAAAGGGCAATAGTGATTGAACCGGGTATGACAATCCATTGTCTATAATTTGACTGATTTTTAATTTGAGCGGTTAACAAATAAGCAGCAATGAGCAAAGCAAGCTGTCCAAACTCAACGCCTAGGTTAAACCCAAACAATCCAAGTAACAGGGAGGTGGGTTCAAGATTAAATCCACTTAATGCACCGGCAAAACCAAGACCATGAATCAGCCCAAAAATAAAAACAATTACTAAACGATAGGGTTTGTATCCGGGAAAAAAAATATTTTCCAGAGCGATGACCGCAATACTGGCGGCAATAATTGGTTCCACGATTTGGGGAGAAACTGAAATGATACCCAATGTGGCTAGACCCAAAGTTAGGGTGTGAGCTAATGTGAATGCACTCACTTGTAAGATCAGGGGTTTCCATTTTCTGGACAAAAGAAATAAACCGAAGACAAATAAAATATGATCCAGTCCGAGAGGAACAACATGGACAAATCCCTGTCGGAGAAATGAAATGAATGTGCTTTGCGAATCAGCAGTGTCTTTATATTCGAACTTGGATGATTCGGTACTGTTACTTTCCTCTCCCGGTCCAAAAAAATTGGTCAAATCTAAAGTAAAGCTGTTTTCTCCAGGAAATAAAACATTAACTCTTTTTTGTGGTATGCCATTTAGCCGGTTTGTAAATATAATATCATAAACTGCTGATTCCTTGGCACGAATTTGATAGGATTGGGATTCCGAACTTAACTTTATGCGAGCGTATCCCCGGATGACAAAGGTATCACTTTCTTCAACGGTGTTCCCCCCGATTTTTTTTTCAAAGTCATATTCAAAGTCAGGTAAAAACCATTCTTTTTCATCAAATCTAATAAGCAAAGCCTCCCTAATTAGGTTTTTTCCTTCCAGCAGTAAGTCTTTTTTTTCTTCCGCTGTTAGCTTATCAAAAGCGGGTCCACTGAGCATGGGAACCTCTTCGGGGTCATCAGCAAAGCTACGGGTATCAATTTCCACGGTGATCACACTGGACCCGTTTTGATCAAAATCACCAATTACGGGAATATCAGGGATCGGATGGCCATTTAATAGGGCAAATGTGGATAGGAGGAGGAAATAAATCGTTACGAATTTCATCAAGGGGTAGGAAAATCTAGGTTTTAGTATTTCTTGTAAGGTCGTTCAGTAAATTTATTAAAATTGAGTACTTCTTCCTTGTCTATCTTGTAATTGCTCATTGAATGATATTTCTAATACATAACATATTAACAAAATATATTACCCACTATGAAAAAATTATTCTTATTACTCGCCTCTATCGCATTTGCTGGTTCTGTGTTTGCCGGTTGTCCATCCAAAGCTATTCACGGCAAGGTTGTTGGATTCGATGAAGAGTCAAAAACACTTACAATTACTCAAGGAAAAAAGGAAAAGAAAGTCCAAGTAGGCAGCAAAACTGAAATGGTTGGTATTGATTGCCCAACAAAACTCAAAAAAGGTGCCCGCGTAAGCATTGACGGTTGCAATTGCAAAAATAAGACTGCTTCCAAGATTGCTTTGGCAAAAGGAAAAGGAAAGAAAGAAAAGAAGGGATAACTTTAGTTCCTCTCAAATTTAGTAAAAAAGCCTTCGAGAAATCGAAGGCTTTTTTTGTGCCTGTTCGAGAAGGTTTCTTCTAGACCGATACTTTCCGATACAGCAGTTTTGGGATTACACCATCAACCGGTCCAAACAGCCATGCCAATCCAAAGCAAAACATTGCAATTACAACCATGGATGCTGCAATCGAGCAATCAAGCCATCGAGCCAAGAAAAATCCTCCGAAAGAATAAATAAAAGCCAACGGGATTGTAGAAAATAAAATTGCTGGCATCCGAGAAAAGAAAAAGGAGGCAGTGGTGGAGGGAAAGATAAGCATCGCAATGACAAGAATTACTCCCACTGATTCAAATGCTGCGACAATAGTGGTAGCAAGGAGCAACATTAGTCCATAATGGATTGCTTTGATTGGTAACCCTAGTGATATCGAAAGTGTTTCATCAAAGCTTGTCACAAGCAATTGCTTGTAAAATACAATCATTATAGAAATGATTAAAAGTGTAACCATTGCCATGGTCGCAAGGGGACGGGGACCAAGTTCAATAGCCCCCCATTTTAAATTTTTCGCGAGAGGAGTGAATCCAATTTCTCCGTACAGTAAACACTCTGCATCTATATGTGCGTTATTTCCCATTTGAGTAATTAAC
Source organism: Candidatus Seribacter sulfatis (assembly GCF_964187635.1). Lineage (NCBI taxonomy): Bacteria > Pseudomonadati > Verrucomicrobiota > Opitutia > Opitutales > Candidatus Seribacteraceae > Candidatus Seribacter > Candidatus Seribacter sulfatis. The sequence goes on from NZ_CAXLMO010000011.1 coordinate 14,141, forward strand.
AGGACGCCTAAAGCAAAAAAACTGGTAAATGTTAAGCCAAGAGCTGCATCTGCTTTAAGGGGTGATTTTTTTTGAAGCCATTCAATACAAAGGCTACATAGCAATCCGGCAATACAGGCACCAATGAACATGGGGAGTAAGGCTTTTGATTGAGTTATCATAAATGAAAGGGCGAGCCCGGGAAGGATTCCATGACTAATTGCATCTCCCATCAAGGCGAGTTTTCGAACTACGATAAAGGCGCCAATTAATCCACACGAAAGACAAACAAAAAAGCCCATCGCGACAATTTTCCCGTTCCAAATAATATCTTCTGGTGATGCCCATGGCATGGCAAAGGTATCAAGTAAGTCAAGGGGTGGGAAAAAATGATCCATTATACAGTCCGAATTACTTTTTTTTCGATAAACCCCTGTTCAATATCTTGTTGGCTAGGGATTAATTTTCCATGGGGATCCCGTCTTGGATTGGATAAAATTCGTTCAATTTTTCGAACCGTTGTATCGCCCAAAATATGTTCAATTTTTTCCGCATCTTCGTGAACATGGTCTGGGGCATAGTGAACTTCATTGGTTAAATACAACTCCCATAGTCTGTGGTTTCTCACAATTCTGCATGCTTCACTCCAACCCTCTGGGGTTAATGACAAGATATCTTCATTCGGGAGTGTCTGATTTTTTTTAAGAAGCAGAAAAGCGAGATTTTTTTTAACCAGGTTTTTTACCTCCTTATGGGCCTCTGGCATATTAATCCTTCTCCTTTTTGCTAGATTTCCAAGTGTGATTGTATCTTCCGAAAAATTATGATTTTCCAATTCTTGGTAGATTGCCTTTAATGTGTTTTCGATTGCGATTTTTTGCTCTTTTCCCCGCGAGCGAATCCATTTGAAAAGAAGACCATTTCTGAAATGTAAGAAAAGGGTAATAATAAAAAAACTTGTTGAGGTTAATATGATCAAGGGCCCCGTCGGTAATCGATTGCCCAGAAATGATAAGTATGTTCCCACAATTCCGGCTAGAATTCCCAGCCCGGCTGACCAAAAAAGAAGTGACTTCATTCTTTGGGTAATAATCGATGCAGTTGCAGCCGGTATAATTAACAATGCGGAAACCAATATTACTCCCACTACCTGAAGGGAAGTAATGACAGAAAATGCTAACAACATCCAAAGTATGTATTGAAGCAAATCCACCGGTATTCCTACAGAACGAGCGAATCCAGGATCAAATCCGGTTACTAACATTTCTTTGTATAATAAAAATGTGAGTAAAAGAATAAGAACGCATGAAATTCCCATCCCCAAAACATCCGCTGTCGACAGTCCGGTAATTTGACCAAACAAGTATCGGTCAATCCCGGATTGATTTCCAAATTCCATTTTCTGGATTCTAGTTAATAAGCAAATTCCCACTGCATAGAATCCGGACAGTACCAATCCGAGTGCACTATCAAGTCTCACTTTTGTAGTTTTTTTGATTAAGGAAATCAGAAATACTCCTAGGAAACCGGCAATCATCGCACCCATTAAAATACTGAACGAATTTTTTGACTGGCTAAATATAAAGCCCACTGCGACACCGGGAAGTACAGCGTGTGACAAGGTATCACCAAAAAGGGATAACTTCCTGGTGACTACAAAGCCTCCCATTAACCCGCACCCCATTCCCATCAATATTACTCCTAAAAGAACGATTTGGACTGAATAATCTGTCAGCGAAAGAAAGCGAACTGTTTGAATAGAGAGAGAGGAATCTTCTGCAATCTGTTCCGCATGGAGACTACCCGCAGTAAAAAGAAAAAGAATGGTGCGAAAAAAGGGAACGAATTGAAAAAAATTCAGATTCATACAACTAGTCTATACGGGGAGTTATATAACCTCACAAATGCTTTTGAGGGAATTGGTTGGAAGTTTGGCTACTGGCGGCTTGTCCTGCAATTTCTGTAAACACTGTAAGTCTTCCACCATATGTTTTCTGAAGAAGTTCTTTGGTGAATGTGTCTTCCCTTTTTCCATGTGCAATCAATCTCATATTGAGTAGTATCAACTGATCAAAATAATCTTTCGCATTGGATAAATCATGGTGGACTACAAGTAATGTTTTTCCATTATTCTTTAATTCTCTGAGTAGTTCAATAATCGCATTCTCAGTAACTGCATCCACTCCTGAGAAGGGTTCGTCCATTAAGTAGAGGTCACTCTCCTGTGCCAATGCCCGAGCAAGAAAGACTCTCTGTTGTTGTCCACCGGAGAGTTTTCCAATTTGTCGGTCCGCAAATGAAAGCATGTTTACTTTTTCGAGACATTCACAAGCAATGGAGCGATCTTTTTTACTTACTCGCTTCAACCATCCCACATGTGCAAATCGACCCATCAGGACAACATCTAATACTGAGACAGGAAAATCCCAGTCCACTGATTCGCGTTGAGGCACATATCCGACTCTCGTGTAAGCCTTTTTTCCTTTTTGACCAAAGATTTTTACCCATCCACCGCTGGGTGGAACGATTCCCATAATGGTTTTTATAAGTGTCGATTTACCGGCACCGTTTGGACCAATTACTCCCACTAATGAACCTTCCTCTATCTGTAAATCAACCCCATACAATACTGGTTTTGTGTGGTAGGAAACGGTTAAATCATGAACCTCAAGGGGGAATAACGGTGGACTGGCACTCATTTTCTTCTTTTTCGTAATGCCTTTACGATAGTGTTAATATTGTGAACCATCATTCCTTCCCAGGTACCAACAGAGTATTGTATTCCGTTTGGCCCGGTAGCAAATTGATTGTTGGAACCAAGTGCATCCGAAAATAATTCTCCTCCCACCTCGACATTACATTCTTTTGCAATTTCTTGAATCGCAGTCGGATTGACGCTACTTTCAATAAAGATAGCGGGAATATTATGGTCTTGAATAAGGTCAACCAGATTAGCCCGGTCAGCTAATCCCGCTTCCGTGGTGGTAGACATTCCTTGTAGTGCAATCACCTGTAGTCCCATGGCCCGACCCAAATATTGAAATGCATCATGGCTCGTTATTAGGGTACGCTGGTCCTTGGGTATTTTCTTAATTTCATTTATCCCCCATTCCTCAATTTTGGAAATACTATCTAAAATTTGAATTGCCCTGGATTCAAATTGTTTTTGTTCCGAGGGGTTACAGCGAATCACCCTGCGAGTAAATTCGTTTACAATAAAGGACCAAATCTTTGGATCAAACCACACATGGGGGTCTGGGTACTGTTGTTCGCTGTGTCCTGAGATTGAGTAAATGATTTCCTTGTTCGGCAAACTGCCAGTGGCGTTGAATGTTGAAATGCCGTTTTCTTCGCTATGACTAAGTGCTTCTGCTAGTCTGCCTTCAAGGTGCATTCCATGATAAACCACAAGGTTGGCCTTGGAAAGTGCCAGTATGTCCCTCGAACTGGGTTTGTATATGTGAGGGTCTACACCCGGACCCATGAGGGAAGTGACGGAAAAACGATCTCCGGTTAATCGTTGGGCGAGGTCATACAATTGGGTTGTGGTCACGACAAGCCGAATTTTTTCACTGCTCGAACTACTCGACTCCGAGTCTGCTTTGGGTCTAGTTTCTCCCCCGCATCCCCCCAATAAAAATGAGCAGAAAAAAAGCATGCACCAAAGAAAGTATTTAGGTAAATAAATTAAATATTTATGACTATTAAAAGTATTATTTTTGATTAGTCAAAGTGTAGCAATCATTTTCCTTGAGTCAATAGGACATTACATTCAATATAATCCACATGCCAAGTGCGACGGTTGAAAACTACCTCAAGTCGATCTTAAAATTATCGATGGAATGTGAGCGTGGAGAAGTTCCGATGGGAATGATTGCGACTTCGCTTGGCGTAACTCCAGGGACCGCGACCTCGATGATGAAGAATCTTCAAAAAGAAAAATGGCTTTCTTATAAATCCCGGAAAGGAGTTCGACTTACTCCATCGGGCAAGAAGATTGGGATGATAATGATAAGGCGCCATCGATTATTGGAAACATTCTTAGTTGAAACTCTCGGTTTAGATTGGAGCGAAATTCATGATGAAGCGGAGGTGCTCGAGCATGCCATTTCGGAGAAGGTGTTGGAGCGTTTGGACATATTTCTAGGCAAGCCTCGGCATGACCCACATGGGCACCCAATTCCAACAAAGAACGGGATTATTCGTAGATTACCCAAAAAAACCCTCTTAGATTCATTAGTGGGTACGAAAATGAAAATTGAATCAATTCTTGATCAAAGTCCTGAATTTCTAAATTTTGCTCAGGCGAAAGGCCTGATGCCTGGAAGAATGGTGACGCTTGTAAAAAACGAAAAAGTCGCCGATACCATTGAATTACAGGTTGAAAAAATGCCGAAATTTTCGCTGGGGTATAAAACAGCCCAAAAAATACTTGTCTCCGATTGAATCCAATTTCATTTTAAATCAAATTCAACTACCTCTTTTGGTATTTAATTATAGTTTTACCAAAAAAGCGTTGCCCTCACTTAGTAAAAACTTCCTTATTGGAACTAATTAATCTATAAATTTAACAATTTTTATATGCCAAGAACAGTAACATTGTTTACCGGTCAATGGGCCGATCTTTCTTTACCAACGCTTGCTGAAAAAGCTTCAGAAATGGGCTACGACGGTTTGGAGTTAGCCTGTTGGGGGGACCACTTTGATGTAGATAAAGCGGCGATCTCCAAAAAATATTGTCAAGAGAGATGGGAAATTTTGTCCGATAATAACCTGGATTGCTTTGCCATATCGAGCCATCTTGTGGGGCAGGCAATTTGTGACCCTATTGATGAACGTCATCAATCAATCCTTCCGCCAGATGTTTGGGGGGATGGAGATCCTGAGAAAGTTCGTAAGAGGGCAGCAAAGAAAATGGCAAAAACTGCCAAGGCATGTCGCAACTTTATAAATGCAAAACCTGGACGTGGAAAAAAAGATGATTTTCCCGCGGTGGTGAATGGTTTCACAGGATCCAGTATTTGGCATTCAATCTATGCCTTCCCACCAACTGATCAGGCCTATTGGGATAAAGGGTTTGAAGATTTCGCGAAGCGTTTTGGGCCGATTCTGGAAGAATTTGAAAAGCAAAATGTAAATTTTGCCTTGGAGGTTCATCCGACTGAAATTGCTTTCGATATTGCCAGTGCCCAGCGTGCTTTGGAGGCCGTTAAAAACCACAAGCGATTTGGTTTTAACTACGACCCCTCGCATCTTGGATATCAGGGAGTTGACTATGTGAAGTTCATCCGAACTTTTTCGGATCGAATTTATCATGCCCATATGAAAGATGCCTGGTGGGGGCACGGGGATGGTACGGTTGGAGTATTTGGAGGTCACACCACATTTTGCGACCCACGCCGACAGTGGGATTTTCGCTCCGTTGGAAGAGGAGATGTGAATTTTGAGGAAATCATAGTTGCTTTAAATGACATTCATTATGCAGGGCCTCTTTCCATTGAGTGGGAGGATGGTCGGATGGATCGCTTTCATGGCGCCACAGAATCCTGCGAATTTGTAAAAAATCTGGATTTTAAATCCAATGAAATGGCATTTGATTCCGCATTTGATAAGAAAAATCAATGACGATTATCATTTAATTGGACCCAGAAATTTATGAATAGAAAACTAAAAATGGGCATGGTTGGAGGCGGGCGTGGTGCATTCATAGGCGGCGTTCATCGACGAGCAGCAAATCTTGATGGAAAAATCGAATTGGTGGCGGGTGCTTTTTCATCCGACCCCAAAAAATCGAAGCAGTCGGGAAAAGATTTCTTTATCGATCCCTCCCGAACCTACGGATCGTACCAGGAAATGGCCGAGAAAGAAGCCTTGTTGCCAGAGGGTGAACGAATTGATTTTGTAAGTATAGTGGTGCAAAACTATCTTCATTTTGATGTGGCAAAAACTTTTCTAAAAGCGGGGTTTAATGTGATTTGCGATAAGCCAGTCACGCTTGACCTCGCCCAGGCGAGAGAGCTCAGGAAGGTAATTATAAAATCAAAAAAAGTCTTTGCATTGACTCATAATTACACGGGCTATCCGATGGTTAAATTAGCCCGTGATATGGTAAAAAAGGGAAAGCTTGGAAAGATCATTAAGGTTGTCTGTGAATATCCTCAAGGATACGCGATCACTGCATTAACGGGGGAGAGCAAAGCAATTTCCAACTGGCGAGCCGATCCTAAAATTGCAGGAGTTTCCAACTGCATGGGAGATATTGGCACACATGCGGAAAATTTGGTTCATTATATTTCTGGTTTAGAGATCGATTCTTTATGTGCAGATTTATCGGTTAACATCCCCGGTCGTGTGTTGGATGATGATGGTAATTTACTAGTTCGTTTTAAAGGAGGTGCTCGTGGAATTCTTTATGCATCACAAATTTCAAACGGAGATGAAAATAATTTAAATATCCGAATCTACGGCACCAAGAAATCGTTGGAATGGCACCAGGAACACCCGAATGAATTAATCGTTAAGGATGCACGTGCACCCCGGGAAATTTATCGTCGAGGGAATGATTACATAACTGGTGCCGCTGCAGAAAATACTAGAATTCCTTTCGGTCACCCGGAAGGATTTATTGAGGCGTTTGCCAATGTGTATAATTCTGCTGCCGTTGCCATTAAAGACGAAATTGCGGGTAAATTTCCGCGTAAATCAGGTTATGATTTTCCGGATATTCGCGATGGAATAATTGGAATGGCTTTTATTGAAACCGTTGTAAAAAGTGCCAACGCGAAGGAAAAATGGGTTAAGTTTCCTTCGATTCCAAAGTAAGCACGACCCTACTCATCAACTACAAACAAGAATTTGAATGACAATTAAAATTGGAATAATCGGAGCCGGCGGCATGCTGCAATATCATAGCGCGGGCTTTCGGAATGCAGGGGCAGAAATCGTTGCAATTTGTGATATGAATCAAGTTGCGGCAAAAAAGGCAGCTGAGACTTATGATGTACCCCATGTCTTTTCAGATTCTGCTCAAATGCTCGAACAATTAACTGACCTTGATGCGGTTAGTATCATAACCCCCAATCGTACGCACCGACCATTAGCGTTACAGGTATTGCAGGCTGGAAAACATGTGTTTTGCGAAAAACCACCCGCTTTAAATGCGGCAGAAGTTTTGCAAATGAAAGAAGCGTCTGAAAGTGCCGGTAAGACTTTGATGTTCAATTTTAATAATCGGGCTCGTCCAGAATCATATGCCCTAAGAAAATATATAGAAGCCGGTGAAGTGGGCCAGATTAACTCTGCCCAGGCCAAATGGATAAGAAGGACTGGGATACCGGGATTTGGTGGTTGGTTTACCAACAAGGAATTATCCGGAGGTGGACCCTTAATTGATTTATTACACATGGTGGACCTTGCTCTTTACTACATGGACTACCCGACGCCATCCTGTGTGTTGGCACAAACATTCTCGGACTTCATTCAGGACAAGAATTTTAAAGGCCCCTGGGGTATTCCTGATGTCGCAGACGGAGTGACAGATGTGGAAAGTGCCTCTCATGGATTTATAAAATTCACAACCGGACAAATTCTTTCTTTCCAAGTCTCTTGGGCAGAAATGGTTAAGCAAGAGGAAGTATCGGTAACCTTTCAAGGGAAGAAGGCAGGAGGTATGATTCGTCGTTTATTCGGCTCAGATGGTTTGGATGATACGGCAATTGATGATTGCGAATTATATGTTCAGGAACATGGCCGGTCTGTTAACCGTTCGATTAAAACTGAGCCCAATGAAGATATGGGACGAATTCGTTCGGCAGAAAATTTTGTACGGACTATTGCGGGAGAAGAGAGTCCTTTGAACACTCCAGACCAGGCGTTGGCACTGATGAAAATTATTGATGCGACTTACCAATCTGCTCAATCGGGAAAACCGATTGACATTCAGTAAAATTTTCAAGCACGGTGGCGGAGTTTGAATCTTGCTTCTTGTTCCAATTTCCTTCAGAGTAATTCCTACATTATGGGCAAACAATACAACAAAATCTTAAAGCGTCGCCGAAGAGCAGCATACATTGCAAAGCGGAAATTAGCGGTTAAAGAATTAATTAGCAAATCGTCAAAAAGTACTAAGGCCAAGGTCAGTAAACCAAGAGCAGTTCGAAAGACTGCAACTACCAAGAAGGAAAAAGTGGTAGAGAAAAAACCTGAACCAGTCGCAGAAAAAGCCAAACCAACTGATGTTTTGGGAGACAAACCTGTGAAAGATGCTGCTCCCAAAGAAGAAAAAGCAGAAGCCCCTCAGAAAGAATCGAAAGATTCAACTGAGAGCTGAGTTGTGGTAGTTTTGTGAGCAAACAGTTTGTTCTGCTCCTCTGCCTGTCGCTTTTTTATAGCTCGGTTCTTTTCGGAAAAGAACTTACTCGCGTTTCACTTCGGTATTTTAATGCCAATGAACTGACGCGCATTCCTGAGTACTTTTCTGGAAAAGAATATACCGGGAAGATGGTTTATTGTAGAACCAATCAAGAAAGAGAAGGTCTATATTTCTCGTTTTCTCTGAATCAATATTTTCGGAAACTCCTAACCGAAAAGAATATTATTTTATCTGTGATTCGTAATGGTCGAACCGAAATCGAACGGTTTACCTTTTCTTTACCGGTTATTGAAGAAGGGAAGAACGAGATTTTTCTTGGACTCACCGGAAAAGACTGGGCCAGTAATAAAGTGAAACCAATTGCATGGAAGATTGAATTAAAGAATTCAAATGAAGACTTATTTTTACTCAAAAAAAGTTTTCTTTGGAGTCACGATTAATTCGCAGACTATTTTTTCGATGTTCCCCTGGAAGGAATTAGCTAAGCCGAAAAACATTTCTCTTCTCGGGCTAAAAGAGACTTTGGAAGGAGGTCAAAGTTTTACTTGGAGCGCGACAGATTATGGAACGTGGCTAGGTTCATTTCGTTCCAAGTTAGTTGAATTAAAATTAGTAAATGGGGTTATTCATTGGCGAACCTCGAAACAATTTCCAGCCACCCAAAACGAAATACTAGAGTACCTATGGTTGGATAAAACCTATGATGATGCGGTTCAGAACCTACCATGGCGAAGTGACTCGATTCTTGCCCAATGCATACAATCCCTCCCGGGTCTGACAATACTTAATCAACCATTCGAAGAAATGCTTTTTTACTTTTTATTAAGTTCTGCTAAGAGTATTCCGCAAATCAAAGAATTGGGCTATTTGGTTTCACAAAAATTCGGTATTCAACTTGCCCCCAATATTTGGAGTTTTCCCGGTTGGCAGGTATTATCGCAAGTTAAAGAGAAAGAACTGAGGGAATTAAAATTAGGGTATCGTGCCAAATATGTTTGTGGAGTGGCTTCAATTCTCAACGATGAACCTACTTTTTTAAATACAATAATAAATTTACCCTATCCGGAGGCAAAGTCTAAACTGGTTTCCTTACCGGGAGTCGGTCCGAAAATTGCAGATTGTGCACTGCTTTTTGGAGCCAAGAAATCCGAGGCATTTCCCGTTGATACCTGGATCGCAAAAACACTGGATAGGCATTATAACCTCGAATCTTTTAGTCCAGTTCAGAAAATAATTTTTGCACGATCTCACTTTGGAAAGTTTTGCGGATTAGCACAGCAATTCCTTTTTTCGGGTGAAAGATTGGGGTTAATTAAGTAGAATAATCCTTCCTGGTGGAAAACAAGAATTTTCTAGCCGGAAAGAGTCGATTTGGGAATCGCATCCAATAATTCACGGGTGTATTCGGATCGAGGATTTTTGTAGATCTCTTCTGCATTGCCGCTTTCCATTACCTGTCCATTTTTCATCACAATCATGTCATCGGACATAAATTTTACTACGCTGAGGTCATGGGAAATAAAGAGATAGGTAAGGTTTCTTTTTTGCTGCAATTCACGAAGTAAATTAAGTACCTGTGCCTGCACAGAAACATCCATGGCACTGACGCATTCATCACAGACAATGAATTCCGGCTCCACTGCCAGTGCTCTGGCTACGCTAATTCGTTGCCTTTGTCCCCCCGAAAACTCGTGCGGATATCGAAGAAGGAAATTGGACCCAAGGCCAACCTCCTCCAGGAGAGAAACTATTCGATCCCGTCTTTCCGAATGATTGGAACCAATTTTGTGAACGAGCATTGGTTCGATGAGTGTTTGTTCGATCGTTTGGCGAGGATTAAGGGAAGCATAAGGGTCCTGAAATATGATCTGCATCCTCTTTCGAAACCCGAGCATTTCGGACCGGTTCAGAGAGGTGAGCTCATTTTCATCGTAGAGGACTGAGCCAGATTTTGATTCTTGCAGGCGCAGTATGGCCCGCCCGAGGGTGGTTTTTCCGCATCCGGATTCTCCGACCAGTCCAAGGGTTTGACCTTTTGCAATTGTTAGGTCGACTCCGTCGACTGCTTTAATCGTCCTGCGGGGTTTTCCCAGGAATCCACCTCCGGAGTGAAAGTGTACTTTTAGGTCTTTAACTTGTAGTAGAGTGGTCGGGATATCCTTGTCCGAAATTTCACATTTTAGTTGTTTTTGAAGCCCTGCCAGTCGTTTTTTTGCATCCGTCCGTTCACTGAGAATAAAAGAACCGTCCGCTCCGACTTCCGACTGAAGAAAATCGTCCACGGTGGGAAGGGTTTGATATTGGGTTTCTAGAGTGGGTCTACAGGCAAGAAGTCCTTTTACGTAGGGATGGGATGGTTTTTCAAAGATATCACGGGTATTCCCTTGTTCGACAATCTTACCGCGGTACATTACCACTACCCGGTCGGCAATGTCAGCGACTACACCAAGGTCATGGGTTACGAAGAGCACTGCAATTCCGAGGTCATCTTTCAGGTCGTGAAGGATCTTCAGGATACGGGCTTGTACGGTTACATCGAGTGCGGTGGTTGGTTCATCTGCCAATAAAAGATCGGGTTTGGTAACCAATGCCATGGCAATCATGACTCGTTGTCGCATACCGCCGGAAAATTCGTGAGGGTAGGAGTGGGCTCTTAATTCGGCATCTCTTATCCCGACTTTTTTCATCATCTCAATCGCACGCGCCTCTGCAGTTTGTCGTGAGACATGCTCATGAATGAGAATGGGTTCGGTTACTTGATCAATAATTTTCAAGTACGGGTTCAGACAGCTCATGGGATCTTGAAAGATCATTGATATCCGCTTCCCTCTGATCTCTCTGAGGCGTAAATGGGAGAGGGTAAGGAGTTCTCCACCATCAAAGGTTACAGTTCCACCTTCCACCCTTGCGGGGGGTTGGGGCAGAAGTCCAAGTAAGGTATGGCAAGTGACCGACTTTCCTGAACCCGATTCTCCCACCACCCCTACGATTTCTCCTTTATTAATCGAGAAACTGACATCGTCCACTGCCCGGTTCGTGCCCGCACGGGTGTGGAAATAAGTTTTCAGATTTTTTATTTTAAGCAAACTCATTAGTCTTTGGCAGCTTTTACATCCAGTGCATCCCGAAGTCCATCTCCTAGGAAATTAAGGGAAAAGAGAGTGAGGGAAAAGAATAGACCTGGTAAAAGAAGAAGTTGAACTTCAGTTTCCAAAAAATTGGAACCCTCTTTGATTAGAACGCCCCACGAACTATTTGGTGATTCCACTCCCAATCCGAGAAATGAGAGAATTGCTTCATACATGATGAAGCCTGGAACGGTAAGGGTGGAGTAGACAACTGTGGGACCAAGAACATTTGGAATAATATGTCGAAAAAGAATGCGAGCTTTTCCGTATCCCAGTGCCACTGCTGCTTCCACGAATTCGCGTTCCTTAATGCTCATCACCTGGGCTCGCACGATTCGGGACAGGGTAAGCCAGCCTAGTAGACCGAGGGCGAAGAAGAGCGGAATTACATTGGTTAACCGTCCCGTGAATTCTTTATCCCATTTGAAATTTTCCACGATCCATCGGGTGGCATCCCCAGACCAGTCACTTAATGTTGCCTGTAGTACGATAACGAGAACCAGGAAGGGTATGGCAAGCAATGTATCCACTACGCGCATCATGATTGCATCCGTTCTTCCCCCTGCGAAACCTGAAACAGCTCCATAAACGATTCCGATGGCAACGGAAACGGCTGTGGCGATTAAGCCAACGAGAATGGAAACCTGTCCGCCGTAGAGAATGCGGGCAAATAGATCGCGCCCGAGAGCATCGGTTCCAAACCAATGATCCAGCGAAGGAGAGGCAAACTTATTGATGAGGTTGACCTGGTTAGGGTCTGTACAAAACCATGCGAAAATAAAACAGAGTGAGAACATAAGGATGATTATCCAGAGTCCCCCCATCGCGAATCTATTTTTCGCCATGCGGGCCCGGGCATCCTTCCAAAGAGAGGAACCTTGAGGATTCGCTTGATCTTGATTAGTCATGTCTCTAATCGGTCCCTCCGCTTTGTCTCATGCGAGGGTCCAATAATCCGGTGAGCAGATCGGCGAGAAGATTCATTACCACAATGAGCAAACCGAAGAATAGTGACAGGCCTAAGAGAAGAAACTCATCTCTTGTAGTGGCTGCATTTACAAAGTGCTGTCCCATTCCCGGAACTTGAAAAATGGTCTCTACGATAAACGAACCACTGATCAAGGCAGCGAAAGCCGGTCCAAGGTAGGCAACTGCCGGGAGAAGGCCACCCCTCAATGTGTGCTTAAGGATTACTTGGGTTGGAGACACCCCTTTTGCATGTGCCGTTCGAACGAAGTCCTGGGACAGGACTTCAAGAATGCCTCCCCGGGTCAGGCGGGCAAGGTAAGCGGCGGAGACTAGTCCCAAGGTAAAGGCGGGCAGAAGGATGTCCTCCCAGTTTCCCCAACCGGCCACCTTCAGTCCGGGAATATGGGCCGCCACATAGATTTGCAAGAGCGGGCCGATTGTAAATGAGGGGATGCAAATGCCAATCATTGCCACCGCCATGCACGACCAGTCTATCCAGCTGTTTTTCCGAACTGCCGAAAGTATGCCGATCGGCACACCTATTCCGATTGCGAAGCCAAGAGCACATAGGCCAAGCATTAATGAATTAGGAAAAGACTGGGCAATAATATCAATTACTGGCCTTCCTTTACTCGTTGAAATCCCGAATGAACCCTCCGTTATTATATTTTTTGGATAGACTATGTATTGTTCCCAGATCGGTTTATCCAATCCATAAAGTTTGCGTATGTTTGCTTTCGTTTCCGCAGATATATTTTTTTCGGATGTAAAAGGTTCCCCTGGCATGGCCTTGGCCAGAAAAAAGGTAATGGTATAAAGAGCGAAAAGAACAAGAAATCCTTGCAGTACCCGACCGATTAGAAAGCGGAGCATTAGTTCAGTCCTTTCTATTGTTGGCACCCGGTTGCAAGCGTAAAAACTTGTACGGATGATTATCGAGAAGAAGGGGATTCCATCCTTTTACATCAGGGTGAAGAAGATAATTGCGTGTATACCAATAGACCGGGAGTATAGGCCGCTCACCAAGAAAAAGTGCTTCGGCTTGAGCGAGCAGTTCGTATCGCTTGGCCGCCTCTCCCGTCTGGGCAGCCATGCCCAGGATGTCCTCAAATTCTTCATTATGCCAACCTGTGCGGTTATTTCCTACCCCTTTCATCCACATATCGAGAAAAGTGAGTGGGTCCATGTAATCACCAATCCAGCCACCAGCGGCAAGGTCGTAGTCCTTTGCAAACATCGCGGTAATATAGGAAGTCCATTCCATTTGCTTGATCTTGATCGTGGCTCCGAGGTGTTCCTTCCACATAGCCTGTAATGCCTCTGCAGTAACCTTTGAAGATTCCTTATCCGTAGTAAGAAATTCAATATCAGGTAACCCCTTGCCGCCTGGATATCCTGCTTCGGCCAATAACTTACGGGCCAGTTCCGGGTCAAATGTCACGGTGTCAGAGGCAGGGTAATTTCCGAAGGGAGGAACCAGTCCACTGGCCGGCTTCTGTCCTCCTTTAAGGACATTATCGATAAGTGATTTCTGGTTGAGCGAGTAGGAGAAGGCAAGTCGTACCCGGGGGTCTGTAAAAGGTTTATTGGAAACATTGGTTCTAATAAAATAAGTGCCGAGATAAAGTTCACTACGGACATGTTCTGGATATTTTTTTCGGGAGTATTCAATTAGTTCGGATGCAATGCTGTAGGTCACATGCATCTGACCGTCAAAATACATTCGGTCTTCCGTGTAGAGATTGCCGATGGGGAGGAACCGGATACCGTTGAGACCGACATTACTTTTGTCCCAATAATGTTGGTTACGGCTCACTTCAATATGGTCATTGAATCTCCACGATTTTAGGATGAAGGCTCCGTTTCCAACCAGGTTTTCGGGTTTAGTCCAAGAAGTGAACCGTTCTCCAATAGTGCCGTGCTTCAGAACAATATGCTTAGGCACGGGGTACCAAGTATAGTGTTTAGTGATCTCGGGTAAAAATGGAATGGGTGAATTGAGTTTTACCCTCAAGGTGTGCATGTCCGGGGCGGTGGCACCCAATTCAATTAATTTCCATAAATCCTTTAACTCATCTTTTTTTAATTGACCCCGATCCCCTTTTTCAAAATTCAGGTTTTTCATGATGAGGGATCGTCGAATCTCTGGAGAAAGATTCTTTGGCCATAAAAAAAGCGAAGGATTTTCCAGTAGATTTTCTAAATTAGTTAGAGTCAATTTATCGAGACCAATAAAATTGAAAGAATTTTCCTCCGCTTTTTCATTCGGGCCGAAGTCCACATTTTTGAAGGTTGACCACCAATCTTCAGTAAAGTTGGCGTCTTTACGGAAAAGCAGGTAGGAACGCTGGGACTTATGATAGAATTCGGCATCTTTAATGTAATAAAGCATGAAAGAATAGTCCGAGGCGAGGGCAGGGGTGAGTAGGCGGCGAAAGGAAAAAAGAAAATCCTCCGCGGTAAGAGGTTCTCCATCCGACCATTGGGCATCCTTGCGAAGTTCGAAGATCCATTCATCCGGTCGAGCAGGGTCAACGGGATACCATTTTTCCGCGACTCCGGGCATCGCAATTCCATCTTTGGAAGGATGCGCTTCGACCAGTCCTTCAAAAAGTGAACGGATAATATTGCTTTCGAGAACTCCGCTCACGATATGGGGATCCAATCCCTTGGGTTCGCCACTATTTCCCATGATTAGTATTCCCTTACGGGAGGCATCGTCCACACTGCTAGTTTCTCCGCATGATACCAGCAGAAGGCAAAAGAGAACCCGAATAAAAAAACTCCTGGTATCTCCTAAATAAGCTAGACTGTTTGTTGGGTAATTGATCCTTTAAAAAAGGGACGACCACTTGACTATTGGCAAGCAAAAGAATCAGCAAAATTGGAAAGTGCAAAGATTTGACTTTGCCCCATCTCCTTGAAAGGACTAGGAAGAAACCCGTTACATGCGAGATTATTTTATCAGAAGGCTATTATTGATTCCTCCGACTCTTCTCGGAATCAGCATTATGGTCTTTGCGATTACCAGACTGGCGCCCGGCGGTCCGCTCGAACAGGCAATGATGCAAATGCAACAAGTTTCTGAAGAAGGGGGTGGGGGACGGAGTTCTGGTTCAAATCAAGCACTTTCCCGAGAGCAATTGGAACAAATGAAACGATTATACGGTTTTGATAAACCTCATTGGCAGGCCTATTTGATCTGGCTTGGCATTTTGCCAAGAGAAACTGAATTTCGCCAGATTCGCTTTTTGGGAGACGAATTGGAATTATCTGAACGGGTAAGTTTGCCCAGTTTCCCACTTGCTCAATTGGATTGGGATAGGGATGGATATTTACAACGTGACGAGGTACCTCCCACTATTTTAAAATATATTAATTTTAATAGCTTGGATCAAAACCAGGACAACGAATTAGATAATGAAGAAATCAATAAACCAAATTCGATTATTCAGGGGGCTCGGGAAAAGGTAATCCTGAAAAGAGATCGGTTGGGTGGAGTCACGATTGTGAATCTTTCCGAATTATTGGGAAATTGGAACGTTCGAATGAAGGAACGAAGCCCAGATCAATCAAATGCGGTTCCGGTGGCGGAGCTTTTCATGACTCAACATGAAGGCGTTCTGCAAGGAAATTTTGGTCAATCAACCCGTTTTGGTGAACCGGTTCTTCATGTTATCGCGGAGCGATTACCAGTATCAACCTATTTTGGACTTCTGACTTTTCTTCTTACCTATGCAGTCTGTATTCCCTTGGGGATTTTTAAGGCGGTTCGGCATAACACGCTCTATGACGATCTGTCTTCGATTCTGATCTTTGTGGGCTATGCCGTTCCAGGTTATGCGCTGGGTTCTCTTTTACTGCTATTTTTTTCTGTAAAGTTGGATTGGTTGCCTATGGGGGGCTTAGTGAGTGAAAACCATGAACAATTGTCGATGTTCGAACAATTAAAAGACTTAGCGGAACATAGTTTTCAACCATTATGCTGCTATTTGATTGGTGGCTTTGCATTCGTTACGATGATGATGAAAAATCACCTGATGGACAATTTATCTGCAGATTATGTTCGAACCGCAATGGCGAAGGGTGTCTCATTTGGTAATGCCGTCCGCAAACATGCTCTGCGAAATTCATTGGTCCCCTTAGCAACCAATGTGGGGCACCAAGTGACATTATTCGTAACGGGTTCCTTCTTAATTGAAACTATTTTCGATATTGATGGCTTTGGGCTGTTGGGTTTTAACTCGGTAATCGATCGGGATTATCCTGTAGTTATGGGAGTACTTACTCTTTCTGCGACTCTTATGCTTTTGGGGAACATCCTGTCGGATGCCTTAGTGGCGATGGTGGACCCCCGTGTCCGTTTCGAATGAAAACCATGATTAAATTGAATCCATTGACCACCAAGAAGCTTCGTCGCTTTCGTTCGATTAAGCGTGGGTATTGGTCTTTTATTTTCTTGGTATTGCTTTATAGCCTCAGTCTCTTGGGAGAATTATTTGTGAATAAACGGGCCTTGATTGTTTCTTACCAAGGAGAATTTTTCTTTCCCACCTACGGCGAACAGATTAGCGGAAAATTTTTTGGTTTTGATTATGAATATGAAACGAATTACCGGGACCTCCAAAAGAAATTTGAAAAAGAAAATTCCAACGATTGGTTACTTATGCCAATCGTTCCCTTTGGCCCCTATGAGATGGATTATGCCAAAGAATCTTCCACTGGATTTTCACCACCGAGTTTTTCTTCCGGGCATTTTTGCGGAACTGACAAAACGGAACGGGATGTATTTGCTAGGTTGCTTTATGGCTTTCGTATCGCGATGACTTTTTCTCTGGGGTATTTACTGTTAACTTATCTCATCGCAATTTGTGCGGGTAGTATAATGGGATACTTTGGTGGAAGGACAGATATGCTTGGATTACGACTGGTTGAAATTTGGGCAAATGTTCCTTTTTTATACATGGTAATTATCTTGGTTTCTGTAATGCCGAGTTGGTGGGGCACTGGTTGGCAAGTTTCCTCTCTATTACTCATTATGGTCCTTTTTTCATGGACTGGAATGACATACTACATTCGAGCGGCAGTGTATAAAGAAAAGGCCAGGGATTACGTCTCTGCGGCCAAGGTAATTGGGGCGAGTTCAGCCAGAATTATTTTTCGCCATCTTTTACCCAATGTGATTTCCACCCTGGTCACTTTTGCCCCCTTTACAATTGCGGCCGCGGTTTCCTCCATTACCGCCTTGGATTTTCTTGGCTATGGTTTGCCTCCTCCAACTCCCAGTTGGGGGGAACTTCTGAAGCAGGGTGTGAATAATCTCCGCATTGCTCCATGGATCGTAATTTCCTCAGTTTCAATATTGGTGCTTACATTAACCCTGGTCACTTTTGTGGGGGAGGCAGTGCGGGAAGCATTCGATCCCAAGAAATTCTCAACTTATGAATAATATGAAAATTAATAAGATTTACTATACCGCTTTTTTTTTCGTGAGCCTGTTGTTTTTTAATGGCTGCGAAGACCATCAACTTAAACCACCCCGCGAGTCTGGAAGCGAGCCTTCCAGGCAAACTGGAGAAAGTGGTCTGCCAGTGGATCGTGAATTTGCTCGTGAACTGGCCCGGGAGCTAGGGAGGGAATTTGCCCGAGAATTGAGCAGGCAATTAAATGAAGGAAACTCATCGATTCAACTGGATTCTGTTTTTTCAGCAAACTCTGTTCAGATTGATCGAGATCCGGGTTCATTAGTGGACATGGATGGCCGCCCCCATCCATTACTAGCTCATTGTTCAGAAGATGTTCTGGAATTTTATCAAAGTCATGCGGATTGTTTTGCTATTAAATCCCTCCAGGAAATTCCTGCTGGTTTAAATTGGAAAGACGGTTTGGGAGAAGAAGAATTCTCCTCACCGGACGCAAAAAGGGGAGGCACTTGGAATGTTTTCATGAGAGATTTTCCGAGGACGCTACGAACGATTGGACCAGATGCAAATGGGGCCTTTCGAAGTTATTTGTCAGATTATAATGCCCTGAGTTTAGTGATGTCTCACCCCAATTCGGACGGATATTATCCCGGGTTAGCCAGTTCGTGGGCGGTTGCGGATGATCGCAAGACGGTTTATTTCCGGTTGGATCCTGATGCACGGTACAGTGATGGGAAAGCAGTTCGTTCCAGTGATTTTTTCTTTTTGTTTTATTACATGCGAAGTAAACATATCCAGGCTCCATGGTATAATGATTTTTTTGGGAAGGATAAATTTCTCAAGGTTACTCTCTTTGATAGCCATACCTTTTCAATCACTTATTATAAAGCAAAACCTGATGTGGTTGAGCGGGTATCCCTTCGTCCTGTTCCGGAACATTTTTATGGTGAGTTAGATGGTGAGTATTTGAATAAATATCAGTGGCTTCCCGAGCCTACCACAGGGCCTTATGTGGCAACCCCCGAGAATATAGATAAGGGGAAATCAGTCACTCTCGTCCGGCAAAATGATTGGTGGGCAGATCAGAAAAAATTCTATCGATACCGTTTTAATCCAGACAAGATCAAGGTAAGCGTAGTGCGTGATTATAACAAAGCATTTGAAATTTTTCTAAAGGGCGAGATTGATATGTTCGGTTTAGCAAAAACGGAGTTCTGGTATGAAAAGTTAACCGACAAGAATCTATTAGTGAAGAACGGATATTTATCAAAAGTCACTTTTTTTAATCAAACTCCACCCCCCTCTTATGCGTTGAGAATTAATTCGCAAAAAGCGCCTTTAGATAACCAAAACATTCGAATTGGCTTTCACCATGCAATGAACTTTAAGCTTGTTTTGGAAAAGATCTTCCGGGGAGATTATGTTAGGATGAACACCGTGGCAGATGGATATGGAGCCCGCTCGCACCCCACCTTGCAGGCCCGTACTTTTTCGGTGGAGAAAGCAGTCGAACACTTTGCAAAGGCCGGATATTTAAAGCGTGGCCCAGACGGAATACTGGTTAATAAAAAAGGTGAAAGATTGTCGGTTGAAATAGTAACGGGCTATAAGCATTTCGAGGATGTATTGGTTGTGCTTAAAGAAGAGGCCAAGAAGGCAGGCTTGGAAATAAAGCTCAAAATTCTCGAGAGTACGGCTGCATGGAAGACCGCGGGGGAAAAGAATCACCAAGTTATTTTCTCCGCCTTTAATTCTTTTGTGGAACTGTTCCCCCGATATTGGGAACCCTTCCATTCCGATAATGCGTATCAGCAGGATGGGGATACGAAATATCGTAAGGATGGTCGATTAAAGGATAACTTAGTAATCAAGACTAGCACCAATAATTTTACGCAAACTGCAGTGCGTGAAATTGATCATCTAATTAATCAATATCGGGAGGAGGAAAGCCTTGAAAGAATTACAGAATTATCCCATCAACTCAGTGAAATGATCCATGAACATGGGGTTTGGGTTCCAGCCTGGAAAAAACCATGGATTAGGATTGGTCACTGGAATTGGATTAAGTTTCCTCAGGACTGGGGACCAAAAGAAACCCGTGATTATGAAGAATTTCAGGTTTTTTGGATCGATCAGTCCGAAAAGAAAACGATTCTCAAGGCTAAATTGGCAGGCGAGGTTCTATCGGATCAACCGACCGTTCGGATTTATGATAAGTACCAGTCCAATTGATATCCAAATGCGAAAAGGCAGACTGAATGGAAACTGATATATTGCTTGATATAAAAGGGCTTTCGGTTTCTTTTGAGACGGACGAGGGACGCGTGCAGGCACTTGATTCAGTTGATTTTCAGGTCGGGCTCGGACAAACTCTTGGCCTGGTTGGAGAATCAGGATGTGGGAAGAGTGTAACCGCTCTGTCCATTATGCGCTTATTGCCCAAGCCCGTGGGTAAAATAACATCCGGCAGAATCCATTTTCAGGGGAAAGATTTATTGGAATTATCTGCAGATGGAATGAGGCAGGTTCGAGGAAATGAGATCGGCATGATTTTCCAGGAACCGATGAATGCATTAAATCCGGTTCGGACAATAGGCGATCAATTGAGTGAGGTCTTTTTATTACATCAAGAAATTGGAGTAAAAGAAGCCTGGCTCAAATCAGTAGAAATGCTCCATGATGTGGGAATCCCAGCACCCGATAGCCGTGCCTTCGAATATCCCCACCAACTTTCGGGCGGAATGAGACAACGAGTTGTGATTGCCATGGCGTTGGCATGCAGACCAAAGCTCGTCATCGCAGATGAACCCACCACTGCATTAGATGTTACGGTACAGGCTCAAATTCTTGAACTTCTGCAAACTTTGCAAAAACAACTGGGGTCTTCCGTTTTATTAATTACCCACGATCTTGGGGTTATTGCCGAAACTTGCGATGAGGTTTGTGTGATGTATGCAGGTCGGATAGTCGAACGAGCATCCACAGTCGAACTCTTTGCCAATCCAAGACATGCCTACACCCGTGGCTTACTTTCCTCGATCCCGCGATTGGATAGAATACCCAAGACTGAACTTTCCACAATCGATGGCATGGTTCCCGGTCTTTCTGACTTAAACCAAGGTTGTCGTTTTGCTCCACGGAGTGGAAAAGTACATCCACAGGCCCTGCTTGATCAAAGGTCGCCCTTGCAGGAAGTCGCGGAAGGGCATTGGGTAGAATCTTGTCCCCTATGTTCGAATTTATGAATGCACCCGAGGAATTACTAAAAATTACAGACCTTCGTGTTCACTTCCCCGTCCGGGGAGGGATTTTTCGCAGAGCAGTCGGATCATGTAAGGCAGTAGACCGGGTAAGCTTGGTATTACAAAAAGGGCAGACACTCGGACTGGTGGGTGAATCCGGTTGCGGGAAATCGACCTTGGCCAAGTCCGTGGTAAAATTGGTTGAACCCACTTCTGGCTCGATCAAATTTAAAAACCAGGAAATAGCGGGAAAAAAGGCTCAAAATAATTTTCGTAAAAATGTGCAAATGGTTTTTCAGGATCCAGCAGAATCTCTCAATTCCCGCATGACCGTGGGTGCAATATTGGAGGAACCTTTGGATATTCATCATATAGTCGAAAAAAATGTTCGTTCTGAAAGGGTGGCGGAGTTACTCGAACAGGTTGGCTTATCTGGAAGCGCAGCAAATCGATATCCGTTTGAATTTTCGGGCGGACAGAGGCAGAGAATTGGAATCGCCCGTGCTTTGGCTCTGCAGCCCGAACTTTTAGTCCTCGACGAACCAGTTTCTGCATTAGATGTATCCGTGCAGAGCCAAGTTCTTAATTTGCTCATGGATCTTCAATCTAAGCTTGGATTGACCTACCTTTTGATTGCTCATGATTTAGCGGTTGTAAAGCATGTATCCGATATAATTGCGGTCATGTATTTGGGAAAGATCGTTGAGATTGGGCCTGCGGAAGAGATTTACTTAAAGCCGGCACACGCCTATACGAAGGCACTTATCTCGGCTATTCCGATCCCGGACCCCACCAAAAAAAGGAAGAGAGTGATTATTCCGGGAGATGTTCCTTCCCCCATCAACCCTCCATCAGGCTGTGCTTTTGGGCATCGTGTGGGTTCATCTCTTTATCCTGAAAGTGTTGGAAAAAAATTAGACATGGAAGAAGTTTCTACAGGTCATTTTGTACTTCAATGCCCTTGCTGCACATGAATTTTTTTAGGTAGATCACCCTCATTTTTTCAATAGTAGAAAAAAGCTTGCGACAAAATGAACGAGTCTCTTTTATGATCATCTTTCTCTTACCACTTTTACATGCCCTTTAAAAGAATAACAGTTCGAAAGTTTTTAATTTCGCCTTTCCTAATCTGTATTTTAGTCTGGATTTCTTCGTATTCCCTCTCGCTGGGGCAGAGTCCCGCGGATATGCCACTGCGCCAAGTAATTACCGAGGCACAGGCACTTATTGGTCAGGGTGATTTTGCGGGTGCTTCTCCTCTGTTGGATGAATTGGAGGGTCGCTTTGAAAACGAAAAAGATCCGGAGGTGGAAAAAATCCTTCAACAATTTGGTTTTGTTCGTGGAGTAGGCTATTTACAGAGTTTTGCAAAAACGGGAAATAAGGACTTCCTTGAGAAAGCATCGGGAGCATTTGGATTTTTTGCGGATAAGTTTCCCAATGATTCAAAAGCTGTGATGGCTTTGCAAAAGAGAACGGATTGTCTTCGTGCTCTTCATGATTGGAAGGAAGCCGCAATTGTTATCGAATTACTCTTGGATACATCAAAACCTTACCGTAAGCAGATTGTCAAACGAAGCGAACTGATGAATCTTTATTTTGGTAAAGCTCAGTGCTATCACATCGAGCAAAACTGGGTTAAAGGAGAACCATCCTTCAAGGAATTATTGAAGTATGCCGATCTCGCCAAGGATGAAGACCGTTCTGCATATGCAGTTTCTTGTCTCACTGAAATGTTCGTGCAGACCAAGCGGATCGATGAAGTCTTTCCTTTATTACCCCGTTTATCTGGAGATACCCCAGCCCGTTATGACCTTCGCCTGAATGTCAATTTAATGCAGGGGGCGGCTCAACTTAAAGATAAGGAAAGACATGTGGAGGCTTCACTTTTTTATGCTCTGACCATGACAACGGAGGAAATTGTTGCATTTTATACCGAA
The DNA here is from genome assembly GCF_964187635.1 of Candidatus Seribacter sulfatis. Taxonomy (NCBI): domain Bacteria; kingdom Pseudomonadati; phylum Verrucomicrobiota; class Opitutia; order Opitutales; family Candidatus Seribacteraceae; genus Candidatus Seribacter; species Candidatus Seribacter sulfatis. The sequence continues at coordinate 37,193 of NZ_CAXLMO010000011.1, forward strand.
AGGCAGAAGCAATTACAGACAGAACTTTCCCAATATGAACAATTGATCGCGTTACAGGGAAACACAATGCCCAAGCGTCGATTGGAAATTTTAAAAGAGCGTTCAAATGCCATCGCCATGAAGCTGACCAGTGCCAAAGGTCAACTCAAGTTAGCTCAGGATACACCTCCATTCACTACCGTTTTGCGCTGGAGAAAAGCGGATAATTTTCAAGTTACCAAAAGAGACTGGGAGTCATTTTGGGGATTTTATTGGCTCTACAAAGACTTTCCAAAACATGAAAGTGTGGAGAATTTTATTTATGCGGCCTTCGCGTCTGCCAATACTGTAAAACATCGAGAAAAATCGATCGAGCTGGGAGAAGAATACTTACAAAATAAGGACTGGAAGAAATTTCGGGCGGATGTTACTTTTATTATGGCGAATGCCTACAGGCAGGAAGCGGAAAGCCTTCAAGCAATTGCAGTCAGCTTACAATCCGCAATGGGAACTGCAGAAAAAGACCGGGCAGAAAAATCAAAAGTTAAATCCGCAGAATACTACAATCGCTTTTTTGGACTTTGTGATGACTTCATCGAAGTTATGCCTGAGCACAAATATGCGAAGGATTTTGTTGGCATGATGGGATCGGTTTTCTTTAAGCGCAGAAAATTCGAAGAATTATTGGAAAAATTTGCCGGATTTGAGAATGGTGCGATGAATCGCTCCCAAGGCTATGTAAATCGTAGTGAGTTTACTAAAAGCCCCGCTATGCCGACCGCTCATTACATGAGTGGATTGGCATTGCTTGCCTCCGGTAAGTTTGAAGAGGCTAAGCCATTGCTCGGTGCGGTGGTCGGGGTAAACGTTGAAGGGCTTCCGATTGGAGGTTCAAGTTATAGTGAAGACGAGGAGGAATCGGAATAATGAATAAAATATACCGTATCTTCTTTCTCTTTCCTTTCTCTTTTTTCTTGGTTTCCTGCGGTGGCGATGAGACTGAATCGGTTTCTGAAGCTACCACAGACACAACTGCACCCGAAGTAAAACCTGAAAAGGCTCCCGTAGTCGAAGAGGTCGAGGAGGAGGAGGTCGCAGTGCTGCCGAATCCAAATGGGGTTTACCTGCCAAACGGAGAGGAAAAGAATGGAAAGCCTGTTTTTGTAAATGGGGAAGGCTTTTTCATGTGGTTTAATGGTTCAATCTGGAAAATTTCCGATAAGTCAGGGGGAGGAAAAATAGTCTCGTCCGGAAAAGAATCGATTAATGATAAATGGAGCGATGGGGGAAAAGCCCGTCATTTCCCGGACGATGAGTTTGCCAAAGACGCTTTATTTCGCCTTGCAGTCGCGTATCAGGGTTCCACTGATAACCCAAATGCAATTAGGCTTTTCCAACAGTTTGTGAAAGACTTCCCGGAAGACAAAATGGTCCCCGAGGCATACCTGAGCTTGGGTGACTTGGCTATTAGCGATGTAAAATCTGACGAGCAACCTTCCTACGAACAAATACAAAATGCCCAGGCCAATTATTCATTGGTTCGGGAAAAGTCACGGGAAATTAAATTAATTACAGATGCCACATTTAATGAAGGCGGTCTGATCGAGCGAGTGGCAGAAAATCCGGACGGAATCGTGGAAAATTACCTTACGTTTGACAAAAATAAAGACGAAGTATTGCAATCAAGTGAATATTCTACCATCGGAATTGAATCCGATAAATCTTTTGCCGATTTTGATTTGAATGAAGATAAGTCCATCGATTTCGGTGAACTTTATGATGTTGCCTCCTATGTTTATTATTCAAGCATGGTGAAATTATACTCGGACTATTCAGAAAAATTTAGTGATTCAGAAGGGGCTAGAATTTCAGAAGCCACTGAAAAAATTGGATTTGCCAATGAAATGCTAGGTCGTCCCTCTACCATGCTTAATCTTTATTATAAGGATATTGAAAAGTACGGCAACGATCCTAGTAATGTAGGCGTCGATGCTATCCTTAAAAAATACACCGTTAAGTACGATGAATACGATAAATTATACGGAAGAACTTTAGATCTTCTTACAAAGCTACAAGAACCCGGGCAAACCATTTCATTCACCTATCGTGACAGGAAGGGAATTGAAGAAACGATTACTGGAACGGTTGAGGATATAATTGGAGATCGTAAAAAATTGCTGCCATTTCTTTCCTCTCAATACAAGGGCATGGATCAGGATATTTATAGCGATGTGGTGAAATCCCGAGGAGCAATCTTTTCAAACCCTTCTCATATGGCAAAATTTAAGGGTTATTTAAAGAAATACAAAGAATTTAAAAAGGGATTTCCGTCGGATCTATCTCCTGCCGTTGCCTTTGCAAAATTATTGGAACAGGCAAAGTCAGCAGGGAACAGACCACTTGAATTGCGCATGCGTTCAATGCTCGATCGGGTTGGTTCAAAAGCGGGTGGGAGTTATAATCCGCAAAAGAGTGACTTCCCTGCGGCAAGTCCAGGTGTTCTCGTTTGGATGGCCGAACAATTACTTGCCCAAAACTCGGTGGAGGATGCGGTATCTGCGATGGAGCGCCTTGTAAATGTATACGGAGATACGGGTGGCGAATTTCTTTTTGATGCTTACTACCTCTTGGGACAAGCAAAGCAAAAGGAGCGGGACTACCAGAGTTCTGTCTCCCATTATCAATCTGCACTTGCTAATTCATCCTGGCATGATAACGCCAACGATGCTCGGATTCGCCTGGGTGAATCTCTTTTTGAAGTGGGGCAGTCCAGTAAAGATTCCAGTCTCTTTGACCAGGCGGTTTCCTCTTTCGAGGAAGTAAGAAGCGATACCGATACCAGCCTCGAGCAGAGAGCTCAATCCTCCTACATGATGGGGGAGTGCAAACGCGCCATTCGCGATCATGCTGGTGCAGCATATTATTACCTGGACACAACCCTTAACTTTCCAAGTGCAACAAAGTGGGCTTCCAAATCCTACGAACAAGCAATTCGTTGTTACGAACAAACCGGGCAATCTGATCAAATTACTCAAGTGGAAAAACAGTATGTTGATTGGCAGAGAAAGTTTCTTAAATGAGTAAGTATTTAACTTGTATTACAGTCTTGTTCAGCTTTTATTTCGGTCACATTAATTTGTGCGCTCAAGCCAATCAGGACTACTTTAAGATCCATTCGGGTGCATTACCGGTTAAGATATTTGTTGGAAATGCAGCAAAGGCTGGCACTCTCTTAGGGGTGGATGGGCAGAAAGGCATTATTTATGCCTCCATGGACGGTGCGGGAAGGATGCAACTGGAACTTCGCGGATTGAAGAAACAGAATATTCAAGGTTTTTCATTTGCTTGGCCACAGGGTGCGATGAAAACTCTTCAAGCATTTTCTAACGAACAGTACAGCAAAGAACTTCTGCCAAGTTTAAGACCAATTATGTATAAAGTAATGCTCTTTCTTGATATACCCCAGCAATACTTTGCCATCCATGATAATTGCTTGATCTATGTAAAAGCATTAATTGCCATGGAGCAGTATAATGAAGCGTTTTATTTATTATCACGTCTAAACTTAAATAAGTTGGACAGTTACGGATACCGAGATTTCTCGGAAGCGTCACTTGAACTCGCCAGTAAAATGATTCGAGCCAACTCAAAATCTGCCAAGATTGCCCGTGCTCTTTTGCAAAAAGTAACGATTCGAAACAATAGCGCTGATCATGCCTCTTATTTAAAACTTGCCGATTCGCTACGAACCCAGGGTTTGTATAACGATGCAATTTCTGAATACGCCCGGTTGGGACCAATCGTACAAAAGTCTCCGGGAAGTCCCCATGCCAAGATAGTCGAAATTTGGCCGATTTATTGTTATATTAAACTATACGAAACCTATTCCAAGGCAGCATTAAAGGATGCACGGTATAAAGCAGCGGCCGGTAAAATATTTAATACTGCGATGCAGACGGTTAAAAAGTTAGACGAAAAACCACCCGCTCGGCAAACAAATGAATACTCTCTTTATAAACTGATTCGTGCTCTCTTGCGTGTTCAGTACGCACGTCAATACGAGCAAAGCGGGAACGAATTGAAAGCCGCTGAATTTTATCGTCAGTCTGTTTTGGAAGTAACCGAAGGAATTGTGAGTGCCCGCGTCGGTCTAGATTGGCTTCCGGAATCCCTTTTGATGGCGGGTGGAGCCTATGAAAAATTAAGTTTAAATGAGGCGGCAATCAATGTCTACAAACAGGTCTCCATTTTTTACAAGGGTTCAAAATGGGCCATTGAAAGTAAAAAACGACTAGACGCAATCCCCGCCACCTGAGTTAATCCTACTCTTGACCCATCCCCCCTTACCCGTAATTCTTAGACCTTAAAACAATCAAAATTATGAAACTTGGCTCAATCCGTAAATTCAGCATACTTGGAATTATTTTTTCCAGTTTATCCCCCAGTTTTTTTGCTAATGTGGTTCACGCGCAACAAAAGGGCTTTGGTTCAGCCCTGGTTGATAACTTGGGGCCTTTCTTGGTTCCCTTTATCATATTAATATTAGCCGGTTTTACACTGATCATTTATAATGGTATCGCGATTCGAAAAAAAGCATTTGTAAAGGAGGATGTGGTTCAGCCTATCATGCAGGAACTGCAAAACCTTAATGTTGAGGGTGCTATGGCACTTTGCGAACAGTATAAATTGCCCGTTACTTCTGTTCTTAAAGGTGGACTTGCACGGATTCAGGATGATGAATTGGATATCGAGTCGATCGAGAAAGGACTGGAGGAAACATCTGGGCTTGAATTGGCCAAACCCTTTACCTGGATTAATTTGTTAAATACTGTGGGTTCGATTGCTCCAATGGTGGGACTTCTCGGAACAGTAGTCGGAATGATCGGTGCGTTCCAAGTTTTGCAAAGCTCGGGAATGGGCGGAGAATCGAGTCAAAAGATGGCGGGAAATATTGGTAGTGCTTTATGGACTACTGCCGCGGGTCTGGTGGTTGCAATTCCTACTTTAATTTCTTATTTCATTTACAAAACAAAATTTGCTACAATTGTGGCAGAAGTAAATCGAATTGCCGGGGAAATGGTTTTCACTTTAGTGCGTGCTGCAAGAGGTGGTTTTGCTGAAGGGGGAGAAGAGGCAGGCGAAGAATATTACGAAGAGGTGCAGGAAGCTCCTGTCGAGGAAGGCTTGCCTCCAGCTCCCGGAGCACCGCCAATGCCCCCTGCATAACAAGCATAATTGATTTTATTTAAGTGTAGATGAGTGGATACAAACCACCCGAGTCCAATGACTCGCCTGATTTAACTCCCATGATTGATGTGGTATTCTTATTGATCGTATTTTTTATGGTGGTCGCACAAAGAATGTCTGAACAATATATTGAATTATCCGCTCTTCCTGTTGCCGGAAATTCAAGCGTAAAAGAACAGCCTCCTCCGCGCACAATTATCAGTATCGATGAAACTCCTGTCGGACAGAAATATTATTGGGGAGAACAGGAAATTGATATGGATGCAATCGGAACAGCCGTAAAACGAAATCCGGAATGGAAGGTTTTTTTACGGGTTCACCCAAAAGTCACCCACGCAGTGGTTCAGGATGTAATGAAGGTGATCGGGAATGCGGGACAGGCAGATATCATTTTTGGAACCTGGCAAGTAGGGACATAATCGAATGGAAACATTAAAGAAAATTTTAGCCGACGAGGATGAAGTTGATCTGACCCCCATGATTGATGTTACCTTTTTACTGCTTATTTATTTCATGGTTACGACAATGCTTAAACAACCGGAGGCGGAGTTATCTATTCAACTGCCCGGAAAGCCCCAGAGTAGCGACGTTACTCCTATGGATATGCTTAATGTTAAAATTGGAGACCAGGGCGAGGTTTATTTAAATGGGTCCGAGATTGAGGATGGATTCGATTTTGAAATGCCTGACCTAGTTTCCAACCTCAAGGTTCAAAAAGGAATGCGGGATCAACTCATTTCTTCGGGAGCAAAGACCAAAGCGGAAGCGGAATTAAAAGTACAAATTGAATCCTCCGGTATTGCAGAGCATCAATCTGCAGTGAGTGTATTAAATGCATGCTCGGAAGCCGGGGTAAATAAAGTAACTTTTTCTTTTTAACTCAGCCTTTATTTTTTGTTTTAATGAGTGCAGTAGTTTGTAAATTTCTTCATACCCGTATGCGGGTGAGTGATTTAGATAAATCAGTTGAATTCTACAATAAGGTCTTCGGCCTGGAAGTTTCCAGGCGCCACGAATCCCCCCGGGGTTCCAAATTGGTTTTCCTTACCGTGCCAAATAGTGATGAGGAAATCGAACTTACTTATTTCCCAGGGTCCGGTACCGTTGAGGTACAGGAAGACCTAATGCATCTTGCTTTCGAGGTCGAAAGTATGACCGAATTTGAATCCCATGCCCAGTCCGTCGGAGTTCCTTTAAGTGATGGTCCGACAACCAGTTCTTCCGGTTCAATTTTTGCTTTTGTGGATGCACCGGACGGGTATGAGATCGAAGTTATCCAAAGGCCTTAAATTTTAAAACGGGCTTACTTATCTTTTTTACCATTAGAATGAGTTCTTGGTTGTCGATACCACTGACATATTCAAGGATTACAGTATGAAATTGAAAGTGATTCATTCCATTTTACTACGTCTTGGCCTATGCTTTGTGCTGTCACTTTGTATGCTGTCTTGTCTGCCAGAGAAAATGCTTCCGTCTTCATTGATTGATAATAAGAGATGGCTTTTTGATGGATCCAGTTTGGAAGATTGGGAGCCGACCGATTTCGCCGGAAAAGGAGAGGTTATGATTGATGCAAATGGCAGTCTTGTTTTGGAAATGGGTGCTGAGCTTTCGGGAGTCCATTGGAAAGGTGAACCTTTGCCTGTTGTAAATTATGAAATTCATTTCAAAGCTAAAAGAACAATGGGGAGTGACTTCTTTTGCGGCTTAACATTTCCATTTAAGCAATCTCATGCCACCCTCATATTAGGGGGTTGGGGAGGTTCCCTAATCGGTATTTCCAGTATTGATGATTTTGACGCGTCAGAAAATGAAACGGGTGATGCCTATATTTTTGAGGATAACCAATGGTATGATATTCGTCTCCGTGCGACCGATAGCGAAATCTCTGTATGGATTAACGACGAGCAGGTAATTGATTGCGAAGTTGAGGGTCGAAAGGTAGCTATGCGCTATGGGGAGATCGAAATGTCTGTCCCCCTGGGAATATGTACCTATGCAACCACTGGAGTTATTCGGGAAGTGTTTTTAAAGGAAATTTAAAAACAACTGCTTCATTTCCTTATTTTGTGGTTTAGCAGGATTCTACAGTTTCCCTTAGTCTCAACTGTCCACAGGCCGCGTCGATATCGTGTCCTTTTTCCATCCGTAAGGTTACCCGAGGTGCATTTTCTTTTTCCACTTGAGATCGAAATGCATTAATTTGTGATAATTCCGGTCTTTCCCACTTCATCCCTTCCACTTTATTATAGGGGATCAAGTTCACTTTTGCATTTAATCGCCGTGCATGCCTGGCCAGTAGAATAGCTTGGCCAAGGTCGTCATTTATTCCCTTAATCAAAATATATTCCAAGGTGATCATTTTTTTCCGTTCTTCGATAAACCTTTCACATGCATCGATTAATTCTTCGATCGGGTAGCGCTTGTTGATTGGCATAATTTGCTCACGCGTTCGGTTATCACCTCCATGTAAAGAAATCGCCAGTCGTATTTGCGCGGGGTATTTTGCTAATTCAAGAATCTTGGGTACGAGTCCACTGGTAGAGAGAGTGATATGCCTCGCTCCAATCCCTAAGCCATCGGGAGATAAAATTTGATCCAGTGCGGGAATCATGGCCGGTAAATTGGCAAGCGGTTCTCCCATTCCCATAAAAACCAGATTGTCAATTCTTCGACCCGCTTTCGCCCGTGCAATGAGAATTTGGCCGATAATTTCCCCTGTGGTTAAATTCCTCTTTAAACCATCTAGCCCACTGGCGCAGAATTTACATCCCAGTGCACAACCCACCTGAGTGGATACGCATAAGGTGAGCCGGGATGCCCGTACTCCCTTTGTACCTTCAGTTGCGGGTATGAGTACACTCTCAATTAATTGCCCGTCGCGTAATTTCCACAGAAACTTTTGAGTAGTATCCTCAGAGCCTTGTTCTCGGGATAACTCCATCGGCATGAGATCCCACTCCTTTTTTAAATCTTCCCGTAACCCGAGTGAAAGATTACTCATTTTTTCAAAATCGAGAATGCCTTTTTCGTAAATCCACTCTCTGATTTGCTTATTTCGATAGGAGGGCAGTCCTTTCAGTTGCCATTGTTCAAATGGAGTATCGATTAGGAGCGGCTTACTTTGTTTTAGGTTCACCATAGGATACTTTCTGCCTGAAAATGGCAGTTCCTACAAGATAAACTAAAAGAGAAAGTGCTAAACTGAGAAAGTTAAGCAATGACCTGATGAATTGGGTCCGCACCTTCTACTCCAACGAGGCTTTTATCGAGTCCGCCATGGAAGTACGAAAGTGCATTAGGATCCAAGCCCAGCTGATTTAAAATCGTTGCGTGTAACCTACGGACATGAAAGCGATCCTTCACCGCTTCGCTCCCAAGTTCATCCGTCTCTCCGACACTCACTCCTCCTTTAATACCACCACCTGCCATCCACATGGTGAATCCCCATGAGTTGTGGTCGCGTCCAGTTCCTTCTTTATATTCAGCCGTGGGTTGCCGTCCAAATTCACCGCCCCATACCACAAGGGTTTCATCGAGCAGTCCGCGTTGTTTTAAGTCTTTGAGTAAACCGGCAATTGGTTTGTCAGTATTTCCGGCATGGTAGGAATGGTTTTTGACCAAGTCGCCGTGGGCATCCCAATTGTTGTCATTGTGATGTCCTCCTGAATAAATTTGAATAAATCGTACTCCCCGTTCCACAAGTCTGCGGGCAAGTAAGCACTTGCGCCCAAAGTCTTCGGTGTTGGATCCGTCCATACCGTATAGGTCTTTAATGTGGCCGGGCTCTTTATCCACATCGACAGCCTCTGGAGCGGATGCCTGCATCTTGTAAGCAAGTTCGTAGGATGCCACTCGAGCGGCTAAATTGGTGTTGTCGTACCGTTCGGAGAGATGGCCTTCATTCATCGTCCGCAAATGGTCCAGCATGGTACGCTGTTGCGAACGGGGTATTCCATGCGAGTTCTCTAGGTCAAGGATGGGAGATCCTTGTGAGCGTAATACGGTTCCCTGATAGCTTGCCGGCATGTATCCACTGGACCAGTTCTTGGCTCCACTAATCGGGCCTCCGGTTTTATCCAGCATCACCACATAACCTGGCAGGTTCTCATTTACGCTGCCCAGTCCGTAGTTTACCCAGGATCCAAGGGAAGGGTGCCCGGAAAGAAGGTTGCCTGCATTCATCATCAGCATAGCGGAGCCATGAATGGGGGACTCGGCTTTCATGGAGTGTAAAAACGCAATATCGTCTACACAGGATCCGACATGAGGAAAAAGATCGGATACATACTTACCGCAGTCTCCATAGGGTTTGAATTTCCACTTTGGACCCACCACCCGGCTTTCATTTCTTTTTCCTCCACGTCCAAAAGTTTTAACTTGGATTGTTTTTCCATCCAATGGGTAGAGGTTAGGTTTGTAGTCAAAAGTGTCCACCTGACTGGGTCCACCGTACATAAACAGGAAGATAACCGACTTCGCTTTTCCTGGAAAAGCTGAGTTTTTGGGAGCGAGGGGATTCACATAGGATGATGTACTTCCCGCCATTGCCTTGTTCGCAAAGAATCCGTCCTGGGCAAGCATTCCGGTCAGTCCGAGCGAGGCAAAGCCTCCTCCTATATCCTTTAGGAATTCTCTTCGGTGTGTACGGTTACAAAATGTGTTTTCTGGTTTTTCGTTCATAATTAATCGAGGTATACAAATTCATTCAGGTTTAAAGCTAACAAGGCGAAGCGATCCAGGGCTTCCTCTTCCGAAAGACTAAATTTATTCTTCATATTTTTCATCATCTCTATACCGGCATTAATTTCATCTTTATGGGGACTGCGGGAAAAAACCAGTTTTAACGCGTGTTCAACCTGTTTCTTCGGTTCTTTCCCTGCCTCGGTTCGCAGTCGGTTTGCAAACGACTTGGCAGAGTCATTCATAAATTTACCGTTCAGCATATTCAGAGCCTGTGTGGGAACCGTGGTGTTAAACCTCACCGGGCAGGTGGAGTCGGTATCTGCCATGTCGTGGTTAATAAGCAAAGGCATTTGCATAGAACGCATCACCTTCACATAAACGCTTCTTCGATTCGCTTGTTCGGGAGTACAGGCTCCCCAGCCTTTTCCTTTCACCGAAGAACCTGCTAGAATTATCTCGGGCACCGGAGGAGTTACGCTTTGGCCTCCCATTTCCAGGTTAATGGTACCGCATGCATTTAAGACCGAGTCCCGCACTTCCTCCGAAGTTAATCTTCTCATATCATAGCGCCAAAATGACTGGTTTAATGGATCCTGTGCGAGGGCA